>CADBHI010000119.1 GCA_902794405.1 uncultured Prevotellaceae bacterium | reverse complement strand
GTCAATAGAGGATATGGCCCGTTCCGGTGGCGCGTCAGAGGGAATGATAGAGTTTATCCATGAACAAATGGCAATTGACGAGGCTCTGATGTCGTAACTCGGGGCGTGGGGCTGTCGATGGAGGATATGTAAGAGGCCGTTTAAATGTGTCAGGAACCTGTACCCTTGACACAGTTATGATTTCGACGGAAAAACAATAAAGTGATTTATTAATATGAAATAAGGTCATCGCATGAGTGGTGACCCTTTGTTGGTTTGAGATAATAATAAAGATAAAAAGTATATGGATAGAAAGAGAATTTATTTATGTCTGGCTCACATGAGCGATGAAGGATGGGAGCAGAAGTATATCAAAGAGGCGTTTGATGCGAATTGGGTGGTGCCCCTGGGACCGAATGTGAATGGGTTTGAGAAAGACTTGGAAGAGTTTGTGAACAGCCTCACCCCCAACCCCTCTCCAAAGGGCGAGGGGCTTACTAAGCGCGTGGTAGCACTTAGTGCTGGTACGGCGGCGGTGCATCTGGCGCTGTTGGCATGTGGGGTAGGGCCTGGAGATGAGGTGCTGGTACAGAGCTTTACGTTCTGTGCTTCTTCGCATCCGATTACTTATTTAGGGGCTACTCCGGTGTTCATTGACTCGGAACGTGAGACATGGAATATGGATCCAGAATTGCTGGAGGAGGCTATCAAGGATAGAATAGCCAAGACGGGCAAGAAGCCTAAGGCTATTGTGCCAGTGGCTCTGTATGGCATGCCGTACCAGATTGACCGGATTATGGAGATTGCCAACAGGTACGATATTCCGGTGGTAGAGGATGCCGCAGAGGGCTTTGGTTCTAAGTTTAAGGGACAGGTGCTGGGTACGTTCGGAAGGTATGGTGTGTTGTCGTTCAACGGTAATAAGATGATAACGACTTCTGGTGGTGGTGCGCTCATCACCCCCGACGAAGAGTCTTGGCGTGAAATCATGATGTATGCTACGCAGTATCGTGAGAGCTATCCGTACTATCAGCATGAGAAGATAGGTTATAACTACAGAATGAGTAACATCTGTGCAGGAATTGGCCGTGGTCAGATGACGGTAGTGAATGACCACATCGCCCACCACAAGCATGTGCAGAAGATGTACGAAGAGCTGCTGAAAGACGTGAAGGGAATTCACGTCCACACTCAGCCCAAAGTCTCCCCTAAGGGGGGAGATTTAGAGGGGGCTTACGACTCTAACTATTGGCTCTGCACCATCACTCTTGACCCTGATTTGAAGGTAAAAGGTCAGGAGAATGCTTATAAGACCATTGTGACAGGTGCTGTTGGTGGGGCAGCTGGCGTGATTCATGCGGCAGATAGTGCAACCACAGATTGTCAGCCGAATGACAATGTAGAGGCATTACGCGTTGCTCTCGACCAGGCTCAGATTGAGGCTCGTCCTGTATGGAAACCGATGCACAAACAGCCGGTTTACAAAAATGCGCCTGCCTACGTAAATGGTGTCAGCGAGGCCATCTTCAAGGTAGGTATGTGCTTGCCTGCAGGACCGTATGTTACAGATGAAGATGTCCAATACATTGTCCAATGTATTAAGGACGCTATCATCTGACGTTAACGATAGAGTCATGAGGAACAGGAAAAAGGCAGGTAGTCCCTGCCTTTTTAGCTATATATCTGGCTTGTTGTTACCAAAGGGCAACTTTGCCTATTGCATCACCGAGGTCAAGTGTAGCGGTAGTCACTCCGAGAGCCTGAAAAACACGGCTCATAGTTGGAATGCTGATGCTATAACCTTTCTCCAATCGAGAGATTTGTGCTCTTTGCACACCTATCCGCTGGCCCAGCTGTTCCTGTGTGAGGTTCTGCTGCAGACGTGCTTTCTTGATAGCCTCTCCTAACTCATAGGCATGTACCGATTCGGCAACGCTCCTTTCAAATTCATCACGGCGTGGTGTGCCAACTTTGCCGAAATGCTTGTCAAGCACTTCTTCTGAGCTGTACAACTTGAATTTTCCTACCTGTTCCATACCTCTTATTTTTTAGCTTTAAAATATTCTTGTCTTATTCTCTCTGCCTTGGAAATTTCTTTCTTCGGCGTTTTCTGAGTCTTCTTGATAATACCATGCGTGGCAATAACTATTGTATCGGTCTGCGTGTCCCAGAATGCAAACAATCTGTACTTGACTTTATTGTAGAGCGTTCTGAACTCCCAGATTTCTGTACCCTCTAACTTAGAGAAGATAACTGGATTCCTTTCGCCACACTCCACACGGTGTACTATTTCCAGCAGTTTGTCACTTGCGGACTTTGGTATGCTCTCTATAAACGAAAGAGCTTCCTCCAGATATGCGACTTTCGGGTTGTTTTTTGTCATCATATTGTCTTTTGTGGGTGCAAAGATAATAATTTGTTTCGAGATTACGAAACATTTCTTAATCTTTTTTGCTATTTTCCCCATAGAAATGATTTCCAACAGAAATGCCAGGGGACAGGTCAGTGGCATCTGCTTAAATTGACACGAAGCATACTTGAATTGTATTTATGGCAAGGCAGGCGCGAAAGGAATCTAGCACTGGTATATTAACTTTGTTGACTTCCGTCACGACTCGACAATGCTAAAGCAGGCTTTACATTGTGCTCACTGCTCCGTCAGTTTCATGTGATGATGCGTGGCATTAATCATCAGAATATCTTCGAAGCGTGAGGAAAGGGTAGGTGAGACTATTAAGCGCATTGCAGGCTCTTATGTGTATTATTAAACGATAACTATGGGTCGCTTCGCTCAAAATCGCAAGAAAATTTATAAAAAAAACATTTAACTCAGTTAGGGTCAGGGTTAACGTAAACGTCACTAGAAAAGATGAGCGATCAGGAGGTGGCGGTGTGGTATAATGACAATGTTATCTATCCCGACAAAGTACGTCTGAACCTTTACTATCTTGACCACTACTCGTTCATTAAGGATATTCAGATGATACTGTGTACGGTGCTTGGCAAGAAGATGGAGTATGCAGGGGAAGTGATTTAGTCACACAGAAATCACAGAAAGCACAGAAATTTTGATGGCTGAGGGCGGAGGGCGGATGTTTGGTCCCGCAGAAAGAAAGGAAATGGCAGAAAGATTAAAATCCAGCGTGTTTTAAGACTAAATTCGCTCATAATCTATAAGAATGGGACTAAAAATCGTTCAATACAATAAAAATGAGATTTTTCCTATAGTAAAAACTATAATATTCAAGAAATATTTGTATCTTTGCAACGTTGAAAAGATTATGCTTATGAACGAGAAAACATTTTCACATGTTATAGACGATCTTGACTTGGTGAAAAGTCACGGAGGAAGGACAGCAACACATAGGAGAAGACAGAAACATTTTGAAGATGATTCTGCTATCGCTGCCATGAAATCACGTGTCAATTTCCTTACGACACTTCAGCAAGGATGGGATGGATACAACGCTTTACCTATCAGCAATCAAGTTATTGACAACATGAATGCTTTTCTCGCCAATGTAAACGAAAAAGACTTGACTGGTTGGCGGGCTTTGCCGGAAATAAACGGAACCATCAGCCTACAGAACGACGAAAAGCGAGCTGGTATACAAGTTGGTGATACCGCATTTTCATATTTTATGATTAGTGGCAACCATGTTTCAGGCAATGACAACGTCTTGTTTGCCATACCTACATTATTGAATGTCCTGAGGGAAATCAACGGTTAATAATGACATCTGCATTGACGGTATTGAATAGAGAACTTGTGGCAAGAGTCATTTTTCCGCCCCAAATGATTCTTGACGGAAAAGTGATGCCTGCTGCATTTGTGTTGCGCCCGTCAATTAACGAGGAATATCTTTCAGTGCTTCGCATAGCTGTTCCAACGTTCAACCAAGACATGAAGAAACTGCTTTATGGTCGTAAACGGTCTTTCTATGGATTTGCCGTGTTGAAAGTTTCAGAGATACACTCTATAGAACTAGTAGAGGATGGAAATTCTATGAATTGCAAAGTGTTAGCTGTAGATAATGAGCATTTTCATTCACACGCAGGGATATTCATTTTCTTGAACAACGAACAAATTACTGGCCACATGTCTTTTGAGTGCCTTGCCAAAGGCGGAGTTCAGAGCCATCTGTTATTGGCAATCCGCTACATGTTGGCAGAAATGGCCAATAATGCCTTGGTGGCATTCTAACTTTCCATGGATTTCGGATGCATCACACCATTATATGTCTATAGGATACTGGGGGGACAATACTCGATGGAGGAGATCGAAAAAGCGATGTTAGAAGTAAGAAGGAAGATGTCTGATGTCTGAGGGCTGAGGAGTAATAATGGGCAGATGGTTCTGCAGATGCTTGTAGTTAATGACATTGATGTTTCCTACAGTATTTTCAAAAAGTCCTGCATAGACGATGATTTTCTTTGTGACGGGTGTCTTAATCCATTCGGAGAGCTTAGACAGATGCTTCTCGAAAGACGGGTGGTAGGTCATGGATGATTTGACTTCAATGGCCGTGATTTCACCCTCTTGTTTAAAGACGGGTGGTAGGTCATGGATGATTTGACTTCAATGGCCGTGATTTCACCCTCTTGTTTCAGCAGGATGTCAATTTCATTCTGGTGTGAGTCCCTGTAGAAATAGACGCCATTCAGAAGACCTCTGTTATATCGGTGTTTGATGGCTTCCATGACCACATAGTTCTCAAAGATGGCACCACGCATTTTGTCGCGTTCCAACTGACGGGAACTCTCAATGTCAAGCAGGAAACATGCCAGTCCTGGATCGTTGAAATAGAGTTTCGGACTCTTGACGAGCCGCTTGGAGATGTTCTCATAGTAAGGTGGTAAGAGGGTGACGAGATAGGAAGCCTGGAGAACGGAAAGCCAATTAGCGATGGTCTTGTTGTCGACACCTATTTGCGGAGCCAATTCGGAAGCATTGAATACTGAGCCAATGCGGGCAGCACACATCTTCATGAAGCGCATGAACTGTAATTGGTCCTTTATTTTTAACAGGTCGCGAACATCACGCTCCAGATAGGTTTTGACGTATGATGGGTAAAACAACCTTGCCTTGTTCTTCTTTGCGCAGATAGCTGGATATAGTCCATTGTAGAGAAATTCATCTAATGACAACTCGCCCATCGTAGATTCGGTTTCCTGATAGGTCATGGGTAGTAGCTCGTAAACCCCGGCTCGGCCTGGCAATGATTCGCACAGATCCTGTAACAACTGCAGAAAGGCGACTGGATCATGTTCTGCAAATTCACGTACACTGACATCTTTCAAACTGTACTTAGGGACTTCAGGGAAGAGATGCTTGAGCAGGGTGCTTTTGCCTGACTGGCGTGGACCTGTCACGGATATAACTGAAAAGTATTTGGATGCTTCAATTATAACCTCCTCTATGGAGCGGTTTAGATATAAATTGCTATTCATTTCTTGTGCAAATTTGGAATTTGGCTCCAAAATTACACAAATTATTTGATAACCCGATATAATATGGTATAAATCATCAAAAGTTTAACAATAATTGTAAATGAAGAAACCCCTATAGAATTTCCATTTTTAGTCAGTTTTATGCACAAAAAATGGAGTTGTAATTGAAAATCTTGGGATTTTTTCATTGAAAATCTTGGGAATTTTTGTATCTTTGCCGCAGAAATCGAGATTTATGTATTATCAAAGACTTATAGAAGATGCAATTGCACTGAAACTGTGGTACATCTGGAAGATGGCAGATGGGGTGGCATAGAAATTAAGCTTGGTGGTGACGATCTGATAGACGAAGGGGTAGAATCGTTGAAGACTCTCCGAAATAAGATTATTGAAAAGAGTGATGAGAAAGCGCCATCATTCCTATTGGTATTGACAGCTGTGGGTGGAGCCTACAAACGAGATGATGGAGTATATGTTGCTCCAATCAATCTGCTGAAACCGTGATTATCACGTCTTTCATGATTTTTTGAGAAAACAAGTACATACCGTAAAGAATAACTAAAATCAATGTAATATGGGAAAGTTTGAATTGATGGCATTACCGTATGCTCCAGATGCATTGGAGCCAGTGATTAGTAAGGAGACTATAGGTTTCCATCATGGGAAACATCTGCAGGCGTATGTAGATAATCTCAATAAGCTGCTTCCTGGCAGTGAATATGAGGGTATGACGCTGGAAGAGATTGTACGAAAGGCTCCGGCTGGGGCTGTATTCAACAATGCGGGACAGATACTGAACCATGAGATGTATTTCACGCAGTTTAAACCTGCCGGTGAGACTGCGCAGGAGCCTGAGGGTGCGCTAGCTTCACAGATTGAGAAACAGTGGGGTGGTCTTGATGCTTTCAAGGCTGAGTTCGAGGCTAAAGGTGTAGGTCTGTTTGGCTCTGGTTGGGTATGGCTATCGGCTGATGCTGATGGCTCATTGGTCATCACGCAAGAGCAAGGGGCATCGAATCCCGTTCAGAAGGGTTTGAAGCCGCTGTTGACCTTCGATGTTTGGGAGCATGCCTATTACCTGGATTACCAGAATCGCCGTGCAGCTCATCTTGCAGCACTTTGGCAGATTGTGGACTGGAGGGTGATAGAGAAGAGGTATGATGGCTGAAGGATGAAGCCTGAGGGAAAACATATAGATAAGTCGGTCATGGAACTATTGGTTTGAGAGAATTTCCAATGGTGATATGGCCGCTTGTTGTAATGGTTAAAAAAGAAAAATAATTGCAGGAAGATGCGATGGGAATTAGAATAAAACGCTACCTTTGCAGTTGCGAAACGGTCATTTCGGAAATGAAGGTTTCGGATATTAATGCAACGCAATATGAGATTCTACGATAGAGAACAAGAAATAGCCTTCCTGCGGAAGGAAAGGGTGGCTGCAGAGACGGTGGCTCGTTTTACGGTGGTCACAGGGCGCAGGCGCATCGGTAAGACAACTCTGATTACGACGGCATACATGGACAGCCCCTTCGTATATTTCTTCGTGGCAAGAAAGGCAGAGGCAGACCTCTGTGAGGTTTACCTTGAGGAAATCAGCGAGAAGCTGGGTATTCCTACTTTGGGCAGCAGCCGTCATTTCAGTGACATCTTCCGCTACCTGATGCAGCTTTCGCAGACGCGGAGCTTTACGCTTGTGATAGACGAGTTCCAGGATTTCTATCGGGTGAACAAGGCCATATTCAGCGAAATGCAGAATATCTGGGATGCCTACGAGAAGACTTCACACATCAACCTCATCGTATGCGGCAGCATCTATTCGATGATGCAGAAGATTTTCAAGGACAAGAAGGAGCCGCTGTACGGACGGAATACGGGCGAGCTGCGACTGAAGCCCTTCAGGCCTTCGGTGCTTAAGCAGATAATGGCTGATGCAAAGCCTGGCTACAGTCATGAGGATCTGCTGGCGCTCTACACCTTCACGGGAGGTGTGGCTAAGTACGTGAATCAGTTGGTGGATGCTGGTGCGCTGGACAGGGATGCCATGATCAAGCACATCGTGAATGCGAATTCGACATTCTTAACTGAAGGGAAGAACAACCTGATAGAGGAGTTTGGTAAGGACTATGGCGTGTATTTCTCCATCCTGTCGTGTATTGCCCGTGGCAAGAACACACGCAATGAGATTGAAAATGTGATAGGGAAGGAGGTGAGCGGCTATATGACTAACCTGGAAAAGGACTACGAGCTTATAGCCAAGCGACAACCTCTGTTTGAAAAGAGCGCTACCAAGAATGTGCGCTATGAAATGGGCGATGTGTTCTATTCGTTCTGGTTTAGGTTTATCTTCAAGTATGGCTATATTCTCGAAATAGAGAATTATGCGAAATTGCAGGAGATTATTGGCCGTGACTACAACACATTCAGCGGACTGATGCTGGAACGTTATTTTCACAGTGTGGCTATAGAGAGTGGGGAGTTTACCCGTATAGGTCGCTGGTGGGACCGAAGGGGCGAGAACGAAATCGACATGATTGCCGAGGACGAGCTGGCTGACAGTGTAACTTTCTATGAGATAAAACGGCAGAAGGAGGAGATTAGTCTGGGCGTGCTGAGACAGAAGACCGAAGTATTCCTGCAGGCGACTCACGAATTCAGAGGGTACAACATCTCGTACAAGGGGTTGTCAATGGAGGATATGTAATCTTGCGTCCCGATGGTAGCGACCAAAGGTCGAGAGCACTGATAGCACAGAAAGTGTTTTGACCTAATTTCATCCCGGTGTTTGGCCAAGTTTCATTCGGGCATTTGGCCAATTACAGGGATTCAATCACGCAGTCATTGGGCTGGCGCACGTTGTCGTCGATCGTCACGCTGCCGATGGAGTCGGCTACGATATGGCCACTGGTGGGATTCTTGATGTTTTCGATGTGTCCACGGATGCTGGCCTGAACGGTTGAGTATTCGAACATGCGGTCGCAGGCGGGGTCGATGGTACAGTTTTCGAGTACCAGATTGTCGGTGTAGCACAATAGCTGCTCGCCAGCCAAGTGACAGTTAACGAGGCGCACGTTGTTGGAGTGCCAAGCCAGGTACTCGCCATCGAGCACAGAGTCGTAGATGGTGACGTTCTCGCACTCCCAGAAAGAGTCCTTGGTCAGGATGTTGGCGTTATGAATCTCTACGTTGCGGCAGTACTGGAACACGTATTTTGAGTCGCTGTCAAGTCCGTCGACGTAGATGTTCTGGGAGAACATAAAGGGATAGGTACCTCCATGCAGTCGTACATTCTTGAGCCGCAGGCCGTCGATACGCCAGAAGGTCTCGTCAGCATCGGTAATCTCTACATCCTCGAGTTCCACGTTTCTCATCTCACGAAAGAACTTGGGGCCGTCAATGCGACAGCGGCGCATAAGGAGGTCGTTGGTATACCAGATGGCCGAGCGTGAACCCTCGGCAAAGTAACAGTCCTCGATGAGGGCTCCGTCGACGTGCCACCACGGGTATTTACCGTAGAAGCGGCAGTCGTGTGCCTCCATCCGCTGGCATTGCTTGATGGCGCTTTCGCCATCAGTAATGGTAACACGTTCTAATCGCAGGTCGTGGGATGCAAACAGCGGCCGTTCTCCTCCGAACTCCTGGTCTTTAATCAGTCTCATGTTTAGTTTCTGCTTTTTTCATTCTTACCTTGAAGTGGTCGAAACCCTCGCCGTAGACACCTATGACGGCACTCTGCGATACGAAGGCTGTTGGGTCGACCTCGTTGATGATGCGAAATATAAGGTTGCTCTGGCGGCGCTTGGCCAGCACGAAGAGCATTTTCACTTCCTTGCCCGAATAAAAGCCCTGGGCATCGACGATGGTACATCCACGATGGGGCTCACGGTTGATGCGCTCACCTATTTCACGATACTTGTCTGAGATGATGAAGAACTGTACTGAACGACGGGCTGACTCTACCACCTGGTCTACACAGAAAGCCGTGACATAGAGCACCACGTAGCCATAGATGACCTTCTCCCAGTCGCGCAGCACGAAATAGGAACTGGAAATGATAATCACGTCGCAAATCATGATGACGCGCCCTAACGACACATCGCGGAACTTGTTGACGATAGCCGCAACGATGTCGGTACCGCCTGTAGAACCATTGTTTGACAGTCCCAGGCCTACTCCGCAGCCACAGAATACCGAGCCGATGATAGCCGCCATGAAGGGCTGGTCGGCGAGCAGGTGGGCGTTGTAGTGGTCGGTTGTCAGGCCGATGCTTATGGTCAGTACAGACACCGCATAGACCGTCTTCACGCAGAACTGCCATCCTAAGATACGCAATGCGATGAGCAGCAGTATGCCGTTGATGACGAAGTAGGACAGCTGGACGGGTATGCCCGTTGCCCAATAGAGTATGGACGACACACCGGCTACGCCTCCCGTCGTGATGTTGTTGGGCAGCAGGAAGATGCCCCACCCGATAGCGTAGCTCAGCATCGCTATCGTAATCATTACATAGTCGCGCAGCTCCTTTCCGAAGCTTGCCTTTGTGATTGTCCTCATATCTTTGCAGAGAAATATCTTACAGGATACCAAACGGCCAAGAAGCCTACCACCAAAACCGTTACGAAAATCAGTATCACGTCTTCAGGATGGACACTTACCGGGTAGGCGTTCACCACGAACGATCCTGTTGACGACCCTAACTTCACCAGACCGTAGGTCTGCTGCAGCCAGCACAGCAGCAATCCGATGCCAATGCCCAGCAAGGCTCCAATGGCAGATATCAGGCGTCCTTCAAACAGGAAAATCTGGGTAATCTGACGGTTGGACGCTCCTAAGTTGCGCAGAGTCACCACATCGTCCTTCTTGTCGATAATCAGCATAGACAGCGAGCCTATGATGTTGAAGCAGGCCACTATCAGGATGAACGTCAGGAAGATGTAGGCAATGAACTTCTCGATCTTCATAATCTTGAACGTCTCATCTTGCTGCTCGAAACGATCCTTCACGTAGAAATCGTCGCCAGCTATCTTTCGCATCTCGGACTTGGTCTTCTCGAAGTCGCTGCCAGGCTTCAGGCGCAGCTCCAACGAAGACACCATGCCCTGTTGCTCAAACACCCTGCGTGCAAAGCCCAGCGACGTGATAACGTAGCCCTTGTCGTACTTAGCCTGTCGAACGTTGAACAGCACCCCAGGGGAAAACAGCTCGTCCTCGATGAACGACTCCTCAGGCGCACTGAAGTCGAACTGTCCCTCTCGACGTGGCGCATACACCTTGAGCGGCTGATCGTAGGTATAGCCCGTTCCCAGCTGGTCGGCCAGACGGATGCCAATCAGGCCGTAGTGCATATCGGCCGCATGCAACTCAAACTGTCCTTCGCCGATAAGTATCTCGTTGATGTGGGTCAGCTGGTCGAAGTTATCGTCTACACCCTTCAGCGTCACCATTGCCTGTCGACCGTTGTAGATTATCAGCGCCTGGTCTTCGAGACACTCAGTTGCCACATCCACCTGAGGCAGTTCCCTGATGCTCGTCAGTCGCGGGTCATCGGCAGCCACCGCCTTTCCCTTCACTGGCGTCACCTTCAGCTGGGGGTCAAACGATGTCAGGAACGACGCCACCAAGTCGTGGAAGCCGTTGAACACGCTCAGCGTGACTACTAAGGCCATCGTTGCTACTGCCACCCCCACCACAGAAATGGCGCTGATGACGTTGATGGCGTTGGTCGACTTCTTAGAGAACAGGTATCGGCGGGCTATGTAGAATGGGAAATTCATAACACTTACTTCTTCAGCAGCTCGTCGATACGGTCAATGTAGTCAAGGCTGTCGTCGATGAAGAACCTCAGCTCGGGCACGATGCGCAGCTGGTTTCTGATGCGCTGCCCCAGTGTGTAGCGTATCTGCTTGGTGTTCTTCTCGATATTGGCCAGCAGTTCCTCTCCCCGTTCCGACGGGAAGATACTCAGATAGGCCGTACAGATACTGAGGTCGGGCGAAATCTTCGTACGTGTCACACTGACCATCACACCATGCATGGCCCGCGTCTGTTCCTGGAAAATGACGCTCAGCTCCTTCTGCAGCAGTCGCGATATCTTGTTTTGTCTTGTCTCTTGCATACCTTATTAATTATAATTAGCGTGCAAATTTACGAATAAATATTCATACAACGGAAAGAATCGGTGCTAAAATACCTAAAAGCATGAAAAAACGATGCCTGAGTTAATACTCCACATAGTGTTCTAAGCGTTCAATGACTTCAGGAGTGAAGTCCTTCGAGAGGCTCAGTTCGTTGAGGCTGCTGATGCGTCCATGGGTGCGACGGAAGTCCACAATCTGCTTGGCACGATAGTAGCCCATGTAGGGATGCTGCCTGAGCTCATTGAGGCTGAGGCGGTTGACATTCAGCTTGCGTACCACACCATCGTCGGCAATGGAAAAGTAGCCGAGGGAACTCTCAGGGAACCCCTCAATCTCAAGGAGCTGCTCAGTGCGGTAGAAGCCACCTAAACGTTGGCGATAACTGACAATACGGCGGGCGTAATAGGGACCTATGCCCGGCACACGCTGGAGTAGGGTGGTATCAGCCTGATTGACTGCCACGCGTTCCTGTGGCGATAGTTTCTGGGGGCGCACGAGACTGTCGCGCTGAAGTGCAGCAGGCTTTTTGTATTCCTTGGCAATGCGGATATAGGGCTCCAGCTGCCGATATTGCTTTAGCGTGAGACCATAGAGGCGGGCAAAGTCCTGTGGTTTATGGAACACACCCCCTGCCTCGCGATAGCGATAGATATTGCGAACCTGCCACGACTGAAGTCCGAGGCGCAGTAGTTGGGTGCTGTCGGCGGTATTGGGGTCAAAGGCGAAACGCTCCACAGGCCGTTGTTTACCAGAGCTATAGGACGGACGCTGGTGTCGTGGCTTACCCGTATCGACGGAATCGGCAGCAGGCTGTAGTGCCGTTGGCTTTTCCTGCGGCTTGTCGATGAACAATACACCTAACGCTACCACGATGATACCTATGAGTACCATCAGGATGCGACGGTCAGACTTTGGTAAAAAGAAAAAGCCAGGCATCTCAGATGATATCTGACTGATGGAGGAAGATGAGGAGGATGCAGACAGGCACGATGAAGCGCACGCAGACCAGCCAGATACGGAACAGCGACTGGTTGACCGTGCCACCATTGGTGAACTCGTCACGGACAGTGTCGCGCGACACAAGCCACCCTATCATGATGCTGGTGAGGAAGGCACCTGCCGGTAGCATGATCTGAGCCGTGAGGAAGTCGCAGAAATCCATGAGCGACATGTCGAAAAGCCGTATGCCTGGAACAGCACCAATGGAAAGGGAGCAGAACACGGCAATGATGCTGCACACGACGGTGATTATCAATGCGGCCTTTTTACGCGGTAGTTTCAGTTCCTCATGGAAGAAGGCGGTGCCTATCTCGTGCATAGAGATGGTCGACGTGAGGGCAGCAAACACGAGGAGGGCATAGAACAGAATGCTTATCACGTAGCCAACTGCTTGCATCTGTGCAAAAGCCTGCTGGAACACGTTGGGCAGGGTGATAAAGATAAGCGAGGGACCGCTATCGGGATTGACGCCTACAGAGAAGGCGGCAGGGAAAATCATCAGGCCCGCGAGGATGGCGATAATAGTGTCGAGCACGGCTATCTGCCCAGCAGAACGCACCAGGTTGATTTCGCGGCTGAAGTAGCTGGCGTAGGTGCAAAGGCAGGCAGTACCGAGTGAGAGTGAGAAGAAAGCCTGGCCGAGGGCTTCGAGCAGCACGCTGTGGGTGACCTTCGAGAAATCGGGCAATAGCAGGAATTCCACACCCTTGATTGCTCCAGGCAGCATGCACGACGATACGACGATGACAATGAGCAGTATGAGAAGCAGGGGCATGAGGATTTTCGAGGCCCGCTCAATGCCACGCTGAACGCCACGCACAATCACAAAATGGGTCAGCAGCACAAAGGCAATACCCCACAGACAAGGTTTTACGGGGTCGCCTGAGAACGTCTGAAAGTAGTTCTGCACATAGGCAGCATCGCCGCAGAGCTGACCAGCAATCGAAGCAAAGAGGTACTGCAGGCACCAGCCGGCCACAACGGCATAGAAGCCGAGGATAATGGTAGAGGTGAGGATGCCGAGAATGCCGACGTAGCGCCACCAACGGCCTCCCATCTTGCCATAGGCACTAAAGGCGTTGCTTTGTGCATGACGGCCGATGATAAACTCGCTAATCATGCCTGGTATGCCCAACAGCAGGATGCAGGCGAAGTACAATATGATGAAGGCGGCACCACCGTTCTGGCCCGTCATATACGGGAAACGCCACACGTTACCCAGTCCGACAGCCGAACCTGCCGTTGCCAGGACAATGCCTATCTTGCTTCCGAAATTACCACGTTTCATATCAGTCCGAATTGATGGAGGAAGATGAAGAGGATGCAGATGGGACAGGCATACTTCACAAGGAACAGGTAGAGGTGGAAGAAACGTCCGCGCAGGGTGCCCCAGTTGGTAAACTCATCGCGCACTACCTTGTGAGGCATGAACCATCCTAAGAAGATGCAGGTCAGGAATCCGACGATGGGCAGGAATACCTGTCCTGTCACGAAGTCAAACCAGTCGAACAACGTGCGCCCCAAGAACGACAGACCATCGACAGCACCTAACGACAACGAGCAGAACGCGCCGATGATGCAGGTGGAAACGGTGACGATGAGTGCCGCTTTCTTGCGGGTGATGCCCAGCTCCTCCTGGAAGAATGCCGTAGAGACCTCGTGCAGCGACATCAGCGACGTCAGCGCAGCCAGCGACAGCAGCAGGAAGAAGAGCAGGGAGATGATGTAGCTAACGACTGGCATCTGTGCAAAGGCCATCTGGAAGACGTTGGGCAGGGTGATGAAGATGAGCGAGGGGCCGCTATCGGGATTGACGCCAACAGAGAAGGCGGCAGGGAAAATCATCAGGCCCGCGAGGATGGCCACCAACGAGTCGATGACCCCAATCTGAACGGCCGACTTGGTGAGATTCGTCTGACGTGAGAAATAGCTGGCATAGGTGCAGATGCATCCCATAGCGATGGACAGTGAGTAGAACGCCTGTCCCAAGGCCGCTAAGAACACGTCGCCGTTGATGGCTGCGAAGTCGGGCTTGAACAGGAACTCAATGCCTTTGTTGGCACCTGGCAGCATGCACGAAGCCCCCACAATGATGAGCAGCAGCAGAAACAGCGTGGGCATGAGTAGCTTTGAGGCACGCTCAATGCCGTTGCGCACACCGTGCTCAATAATAAGATAGGTGAGGAGCAGGATGATGACCGTCCAGAAGATGGGCTTCACGGGGTCGCTGGAGAACTCGTTGAAGTAAGTCTTGAAGTATTCCGGGTCGCCCTGCATGTGACCAATGAGCGACGCCCAGATGTATTGCAGGCACCAGCCAGCCACTACGGCATAGTAGCTCGTAATGAGGAAACCCGTGAGCACCCCCATGTAGCCGATAACCGACCAGGGCGAGCCACCCGCCATCTTACGGAATGCACGTGCGGTATTGGCCTGTCCGTGACGACCGATGATGAATTCGCTGATCATGCAGGGAATGCCTAACAGCAGCACACACAAGAAATAGATGATGATGAAGACGGCACCTCCATTCTCACCTGTCATATAGGGGAAACGCCACACGTTACCCAAACCAACGGCAGAGCCCGCAGTAGCCAGGATCACACCCATCTTACTGCTAAAACTGGCTCTTTCCAGCTTTGACATTTCAAGATTCTTCATATTCGCTTGCAAATGTACGAAATAATTCTTACTTTTGCACCAAAATTGAAAGCAAAAGTGCTAAAGATGTGGCAATTTATCAAAAAATACGTCAGACGCTATCCGCTGTCGGTCGTTTTCATATTTATCGTCTGGGTACTCTCGCTGATGCCGTTCTTCCCTGAAACTGGGCTTGAGGGAGTACCGTTTATCGACAAATGGACGCACTTCCTGATGTACGGTTCTACGTGTACCGTCATCTGGTGGGAGTATGTGCGCCAGCATCAGAAATACGATGCCAAGCGGCTGTTTACGTGGGCTTGGCTGATGCCGATTATCATGAGTGGCGTACTCGAACTGTTGCAGGAATACGCTACTACTACCCGTCGAGGCGAATGGCTCGACTTTATGGCCAACTCAACGGGTGTGACGATTGGTGCCGCTATCGGTATTCTGCTGGTAGTGTGCTACCCCAGACGCTGAAAGGCTGCTGCCGCAGGTGACCGTTGTAGAAACGGCGGTCGCCAGTGACTTCGAGTCCTAAGAATGCGGGACGCTCAAACGGCTCGTCAGGCGATTGCAGCTCCACCTCGGCCATCACCAGTCCTTCGTTCTCACCATAGAACTCGTCGACCTCGAAGGTATGGTTGCCGCACTTCACCAAAAAGCGCGTCTTATCGATGATGCCTGGCTCACAGAGGCGGAACAATTGTTCGGCTTCCTCGACAGTAATCTCCTTTTCAAACTCATAACGGCTCAGACCACCGTCGAACGACGGACCTTTGATGGTCAGATAACCACGTCCTCCACGCAGTCGTACCCTGACGGTACGGCCGTGGCCGCTGCAGATGTAACCCTGCTTGATGCGGTCGGAAGCATAGGCGAGGCTTTTGTAGTCGTTGCCTCGCACCATGAACTTCCGTTCAATCTCCATTCCGCTCATGGCGTTTAGGCCACCATGAAACTTGACCAGGCAGCGTAGATAATGCCAAGTACAATGAGTACGCCGATAATCCACATAACGACCTTCTCACCTTCTTTCTCTTGTTTCTTCTCGTAAGCCACCCGCTTTGGGTTTGTCTGCTTTGCTACTTTCTTTGCCATAATTGTTTTTAATTAGTAATGAGTAATTAGTAATGTTTAATTATGATTACTTTACTGACCACTCTTTACGGTTTTTGTTATACTTGTTAATAATTTGCTAATCACTAATTATCTTCAGAAGCAAACTCCATCAGATAGGCTTTGATGAAGCCATCGAGCTTGCCGTTCATCACACTTTCTACGTCGCGCGTCTCGAAGTTCGTACGGTGGTCCTTCACACGCTTGTCGTCGAAGACGTAGGAGCGTATCTGACTGCCCCATTCAATCTTCTTCTTGCCTGCCTCAATCTTGGCCTGCGCCTCCATGCGCTTCTTCATGGCACGGTCGTAGAGCTGTGAGCGGAGCAGCGCCATCGCGCGTTCCTTATTCTTAGGTTGGTCGCGCGTCTCGGTGTTCTCGATAAGGATTTCCTCTTCCTCGCCCGTATCAGGGTCGGTATACCAATAGCGCAGGCGCACGCCCGACTCTACCTTGTTCACGTTCTGACCACCGGCACCACTCGAGCGGAACGTGTCCCAGCTGAGTTTCGCAGGGTCTACATACACCTCGATGGTGTCATCGACCAGCGGGGTGACGAATACTGAGGCAAACGAGGTCATGCGCTTACCCTGGGCGTTGTAGGGCGACACACGCACCAAGCGGTGAACGCCGTTCTCACTTTTCAGGTAGCCGTAGGCATACTCGCCGCCCTCAATCTGCATCGTCACGCTCTTGATGCCGGCATCCTCGCCGTCCAAGAGGTTGGCAATGGTCACCTTATATCCGTGAGCCTCGGCCCAGCGCATATACATGCGCATCAGCATCTGTGCCCAGTCCTGAGCCTCAGTGCCACCAGCGCCCGAGTTGATCTTCAGCACGGCGTCCATCGGGTCTTCCTCCTGGCGCAGCATGTTCATCAGCTCCAGTCCCTCGATGGCCTCCATCGCCTTCTGGTAAGCCTCGTCCACCTCCTGTTCAGTCACCATCTCTTCCTTGTAGAAGTCGAAGGCTAACTGCAGCTCGTCGGCTTTCATGCGGCAGTCGTTATAGCCGTCAATCCATTTCTTGATGCCCTTCACCTTCTTCATCTGGGCTTCGGCCCGCTTCGGGTCATCCCAGAAGTCAGGTGCCTGAGTGCGCAGGTCTTCCTCCTCCCACTCAATCTGCTTCTCGTCTATTCTCAGGTAGTGCTTCAGCTTTTCAGCCCTGTCGAGCACGTCTTTTAATTGGTCTTGCGTAATCATGGGTGCAAAGGTACGAATAAGCGAAGAAAGAACAAAATAAATGCTTATTTATTTTTCATTTTTGGGCTAAAGAACCTTCGAGAACTCCCGCCACACTGCCCGCTTCGAGCAGCCGTTGCTGAGCCTCGTCGTAGCCAAGTCCCAGATAGTCCTGAAGCATCCGCGTGCCGCGATCCACCAGTTTGTTGTTCGTCAGCTGCATGTTCACCATACGGTTGCCCTGTACACGCCCCACGCGTATCATCAAGGTGGTGGAAATCATGTTCAGCACCATCTTTTGGGCCGTACCACTCTTCATGCGGCTGGAGCCCGTTACGAACTCAGGACCTACGATGGTCTCGATGGGAAACTCGGCCTCATGGGCCAATGGGGTATCGGGGTTGCTGGTGATGCAGCCCGTCAACAGCCCGTTCTGACGCGCCTGACGAATGGCATCAACCACGTAGGGCGTTGTGCCCGAGGCTGCAATGCCTATCACCGTATCGTCCTTCGTAGGATGATGTAGGAGCAGGTCTCTCCAGCCCTGACCTGCTATGTCCTCAGCCCGTTCCACCGCATGGCGCAAAGCCTCGTCGCCACCAGCAATGATGCCAACGACCCAGGTCTCGGGCACGCCAAACGTGGGAGGCAGCTCACTCGCATCGAGCACCCCAAGCCTGCCGCTGGTGCCAGCACCTATATAAAACAGCCGACCGCCGCGCTTCATCCTCGGCTCAATGGCCTCGACCACTGCCCTGATTTGGGGTAATGCCCGACCTACTGCCTCAGCCACCAACGCATCTTCCTCGTTGATATGCTGCAGCAGTTCAGTCACCGACATCTGTTCCAGATGGTCGTAGCGCGAGGGCTGTTCCGTGATTTTATCCTGGGCGGTCATTCCTTACTGGGCCTTCTTCCAGGTCTGCGTCTCATAGAGGAAGCCGATGTAGCCACGCACCTTCAGTTGGTTGCCCTCAAGCCAGATGGAGCACTTGTAGTTCTTGCCGTTCTTGGGGTTGTAGATGCGTCCACCTTCCCACTTGTCGCCCTTCTTGGTCAGACCAGATAGGATGTTGACCCCCATCAGGTTGCGGCTGCGCAGTTTCTGGTCGCTGTTATGCACATCCTTGGTGTCGGGACCTTTCTCCAACCACACGATTTTGCCGTTCACCTTGCCGTTGGCCTCAAAGATTTCCACCTTGGCATCACCAGCCTCTGTCAGCCATTTACCCACAATGCCCTGCGAATAGCCCACCAAGGCTACGAGCGCAAGAACCATGCTAAGAATCATTCTTTTCATACGTTTGATATTTTAGATTTGTAACATTTCGCGATGCAAAGATACAAACTTTCGGGGAATATCGTGCAAAATCCAGCGTGTTTCTTTTTATCGTTCGAAGTTATTTGAAGAAATTTATTTGAGAATCTTGCCCAATTTAAATAATAGTTGTATCTTTGCAGAGCAAAACCCTTGCAAAGGTGGGTTCCACCGCAAAACACTTAAACCGAGCAAATATGCGACAAAGATTATTTTATTTATTTGTATTGGCTACGTTACTTGTATCTTGCTCTGGGGACAAGGTGAAGTATCGTATCGGAATATCACAGTGTTCGGATGACATCTGGCGTGACAAACAGAATGCAGAATTGCGTATGGGTGCTTATTTCCATGATAATGTGGAACTGAAGTTTGCTGCGGCCTACGATAGCGACGAGCGGCAGGTGGAGCAGATTGACAGCCTCGTGAATAATGGCATCGACTTGTTAATCGTGGCACCAAATCAGGTGCAGACCATCTCGCCTGCCATCGACCGGGCATACGACAAGGGCATCCCCGTGATTGTTTTCGAGCGCAAGACCAGTTC
>CADBHI010000118.1 GCA_902794405.1 uncultured Prevotellaceae bacterium | reverse complement strand
GCACCCTCCTTCTTCAACTCGGCAAAAGCCTTGTCCACTTCCTTGCGGTCAATACCTGTGATCTCCGCAATCTTGCCAGCGTTCACGGGAGCACCGAACTCACGCATGGCCTGTAAAACCTTCTCTTTCATAAAATGAAGCCCCCCTCTTATCCCCCGAGGGGGAAGACCGTCGCAGGGGCATGGGTCATAATGTTTGTAACTTAGAAAGTCTCCCCTCGGGAATGAGGCTACGGGTGGCGAGCTTTTCGTTCCCAGAGGAGGGATTATTTGTCGGGGACGGCTTGCTGACGTTTAGGCAAGCCAACCTCTTTTTCGTCTTGGGCTATTTTTGACGGAATTAAGATATTAGTCGCTGCATGTCGTTGCGGCGCTGCTGTACACGCTGGAACAGGCGCAGCTGATTGCGGGTACGCACCAGGTTGTGATCAGCGTAGCTTGTCTTATAGTAGGTGTCGCCATTCAGATAGTCGGCCAGGAAACGGACGGCCTGCATCATGGGGAAGAGGGCAACGGCGAAGGGCAGGTGGCTGCGCTCTACGGGAGTGAGGAACGTGCCGGCCGACTCGAGATAGCCTTGGGTGAATGCCTCGAAGATGTCCCATCGGAAGTCTACTTCGTCGAGAAGTGGCGAGTCTTCGGGTTGCGTGTTGGCAGCCGTGCGCAGAAAGTCGCCATAGTCGGAGAATACGTATGCGGGCATCACGGTGTCGAGGTCGATGACGCAGAGTACGCGGCCTTCGCGGTCGAAGAGCATGTTGTTGACCTTCGTGTCGCAATGGCAGATGCGCTTGGGCAACAGGCCCTGGCGATGCAGCTGCTCGGCCAGGCACATCTCGTCGGCATGGGCATCAATCAGCTGCAGCTCCTTTGTCACCTCTTTCAGGCGCCCAACGGCATCGTCGTTGACGGCTTGGCGCAACTGGCGCAGCCTGAGTTCCATGTTGTGGAAATCGGGAATGGTCTCACCCAGCGGTTCCTTTAGGTCGGTCAGCTGCTGTTCAAAGTGTCCGAAGGCGCGGCCACAGTCATAGGAGCTCTCAGGCGTCACGGCGTCGACTGTCACCGTGTCGGCAATATAGACTGAGAGGCGCCAATAGTTAGTGCCGTCGAAGTAATAGGTCTTGCCTACAGCTGTCTTTATGAAGCGCAGCACGTGGCGGTCTACGTCGGCTACTCCTTCAGTCTGCAGTTTCTGGCGCAGGTGGTGGGTGACTGTTTCGATGTTGTGCTGCAGCAGTTCCACATCGGTGAAGATGTGGTGGTTGATGCGCTGCAATACGTAGTCGGGCTTATCGGCTTCGGCAGTCGTTACCAGGAAGGTGTCGTTGATAAGCCCGTTGCCTAAAGGCTGCACGCTGGCAATGGTTCCCTCAAAGTCAAACTGGCTGATGATATCGTTCATAGGCTCATTTCTTGAATGCATAGCTGAAGCCCTTAACGCGGTCCCAGGCACCACGGGTGAAGTCGGGAATGGCCACGGGCATGGAGTTGTTCTCTAACGACAGACGGGTCAGTGGGCCCAGACAGCACCACTCGGCCATATCGTAGACGTCCATGTCGAGCGGCAAGCCGTTTTGCAGACAGTACACCAGGCGGTAGTCCATCAGGAAGTCCATGCCGCCATGACCGCCCACACGGCGGGCCTTCTCCTGCAGTTCCTGGACAAACGGCGGCAGGTATTTGCGCAACATGGCTTGACAGAGGCTGTCGGGCATAGCCGAATGGGCATTCAGGTTCTGGTAGTCGGGCGACTCGTTGCTGAGCGTGCTGCTGCGGAAGAGCAGCTGGTTGACGGGGTACTTGCTGGCATAGCCGTCGGAGCCCACCACCTGGAACATGCGGCTGTAGGGACGTGGCGTGAGCACATCGTGCTGAATAAGCATGGTCTTGCCCTGCAGGGTGCGTATGAGTGTCGAGGTCTGGTCACCGTTCTGGAAGTCGGGGCAGTCGTTACCCGTCAGCTTTTTCACCACCCGCGGGCCGTTGTAAGGTTTGGTATCCATAGCTACCAGATACTCCATACGGTCGCCGCGGTGTATGTTCAGCACCTGACAGTCGGGGCCTATGCCGTGCGTAGGGTAGACGTCGCCACGATGCTTGGCATTGTAGTCCAGTCGCCAGTTGTCCCAATAAGCCGTCCAGAAGTCGTCGAGGTTGTGCAGGTAGGAGCCCTCCACGTGAAGCACTTCGCCGAAAAGTCCCTGCTGGGCCATGTTCAGTGCAGCCAGTTCGAAGAAGTCGTAGACGCAGTTCTCGAGCATCATGCAATGCAGTCGGGTGCGCTCGCTGGTGTTGATAAGCTGCCATATCTCGTCCATATCGAGAGCGGCTGGCACCTCGATGGCCACGTGCTTGCCGTGCTCCATCGCATAGACGGCCAGCGGCACGTGGTGTACCCAGTCGGTAGCAATATAAATAAGGTCAATGTCTGTGCGCTCGCACATCTTCTTATATGCTTCGGTCGAACCGCTGTAGGCCGTAGCGCGTGGCCGTCCGTGGCGTTCCAGCAGCTTCTGGCAGTCCTCAACGCGGTTGGCCTCCACGTCGCAGAGTCCCTTAATGTCGGTGCCGTCAATCTGGGCAAAGCGTTCCACGGCTCCTGGCCCACGCATGCCCAGGCCGATGAATCCCACCCGCACCGTTGGGATGGGCGGTGCCGTCAGTTGAAGCACATCGCGCTGACCCACGGGCCTCTGTGGCACGTCGGTCTGCAGCATCCTCACTTCCTGTGCCGTGATGCCCGTCAGCACCATCAGCCAGGCCATTGTCATTAGTAAGAATCTCCTTTTCATCATATTATAAAGTTGTTCACCATTTTGTTTGCAAATATAATGGTTTTCTTCGAATTATCCAAGTTATTTTAAAATTTTAATTCTTTATACCACCTAACATTGGGTATTATCGAGATTTTTTCGTACCTTTGCCCCCCAAGATTAAAACAGATAGAGCCTGATCAATGAGCTACTATAGAAATCGTTCCAAATTGAAGTAATGGCAAAGAAAGGTTTACGTATATTGTTGGCAGTCGCGTTCATGACCTGCTGTTCTCTCTCGGCAATAGCTCAGGAGGTGGAGGAGGCCATTGAACACGAAGGCAACAAATATACCATCCATGTGGAGCAGCTGAACCCTGACTCGGAAATGTCGCTACTCGACCTGCTACATATCTGTCCGGAACTGATGTCGAGTGACGGAAAGGCGCTGACAGCCGACTATCTGCTGAGTGTCGACGACATCATGCTGAGTGTCGACTACGAGCCATTGCTCGAGGGCATCAAGGCCTGCGACCTGAGTGAGGTAACGGTGTGTACCTATGGTGCCGTCAACAACGGGATGGACGGAACCACGGGCTCCATCGACCTGAAATTCAAGGAGGGCAAGGGGCTGACGGGTAAGGTTGGTCTAAACGGCAGCACCTACGGTAACGGACTATTGTATGCCGATATCGCCAAGGAGGGTGAGAACGTGACCGTGCGGGCTTTCACCCAGGCCCATCTGAAATATGGTCAGGTCGACGCCTTGTCGGGAAGCAGCATCACCTCACGCAAAGGCGTGGAGAACGCAATGCTTTTCGTGGACTGGCAGATGACAGAGAATGACCTGCTGAAGCTGAAACTCTCTCAGGGCTATGATGAGCATAAAGACCGTGAGAACGATGGTATCATCGACGATGGCGAGGCTGAGTTAGTCAGGCAACGGTGGGGTGAGCTCGTCGCCACCTACGAGCGTACCCTCAACGAGCAAGAAGCCGGTCTCTACGTCGAGACTGGCATGAACTATTCAAGCAACGTCTTAGTCCAGTTGGGGTTACAGATGGTGATACCTTGGTGGATTGTTGAATTCAGCGTCCCCTTCATGAATCAGTCACTTTGGCTGACGGCAGGCTATGAGGGTGACTATACAAACCTCTGCTATCAGGGGCTCAGACGTGAACAGAACCTTTACAGCGACCTCTATGTGCAGTTAGACTATAAAAAAGGACCGTGGGTCATCAGCGTAGGCGACCGTTTCAGGCACAACAACTTCTGGGACAAACACTACGACGAGGACATCAGGCAACTTTGGTCCTACAACCGCAACGACCACGGCCTGCATGCCAGCGTAGGCTTTCGGAAAGGCCGCCACTTCGTACAGGGCATCTTCAGCCGCTCGTTTTTCAACCCACAGGTCAGCGACTTCCATACTTATCTCGAAGATGGTCCCGTACAACACACCACAGACTATAAGACAATACTTGCCTGGCGCTCAGAGGCACGCTACACCTATCAGACAAATCGACTCATCGCTATGGGGAGTGTGAAACACAGGCTGCTCACAGACATGCTGCTGCCCGACGAGTCGCTGACCAGCCTGGAGACTTCTGCCACCTGGCATCAAGGAGGCCTGCGACTGACGGCGGGAGCGAACGTCAACTACCTGCACATCAGCTACGACGATGCTATCACCTCCACATACTACACCCTGAAGCTCGCCCCCACGCTCCTGTTTGGCAAGGGATTCAGACTGTCGTCCACATTGCTCTACAACAGCAAGATAGAGGCCTACGACCAACACGCCCATCTCTACGCTTCAGTAAAGATAGGCAAGGACTTGGGGAAGCGTTGCCATCTCTATGCCGACTTCCACGACATTGCTGGCCAACAGAAGGGTGAGGCATTTTTCCTGAGACAGTCGTTTAAGAACAGAGCCCTGACAATAGGGGCTACTTATTATCCCTGGAGATAAGACATATCATCATTTTTCGGAAAAAAGTCACGATTACCCATGTGATTATGACGAAATTTTGTACCTTTGCAGCCGCTTAGATTCAATAGACGAGGAAAATGACAGTTTGCATAGCAGAGAAACCCAGCGTGGCAAGGGACATAGCACGGATTATCGGAGCTACCGCCTCGCACGACGGATATATGGAAGGTAACGGCTATCAGGTGACGTGGACATTCGGACACCTGTGTACGCTGAAGGAACCGGGCGACTACACTCCCGCATGGAAGTCGTGGGCGCTGACACAGCTGCCTATGGTGCCGCAACGCTTCGGCATCAAGCTGATTCCCGACCGCGGCATTGAGAAGCAGTTTGCCATCATCGAACGCCTCATGCAGGCAGCCGACGCCATCGTCAACTGCGGCGACGCCGGACAGGAGGGTGAGCTCATACAGCGATGGGTCATGCAGAAGGCACAGGCCAAGTGCCCCGTCAAGCGACTCTGGATTTCCTCGATGACCGACGAGGCCATCCGTGAGGGCTTTGCCAACCTCAAGGACCAGCAGGACTACCAGCCACTCTACTTGGCAGGCCTCAGCCGCGCCATCGGCGACTGGCTCCTCGGCATGAACGCCACCCGCCTCTATACCCTCAAATACGGTCAAAACCGACAGGTGCTCTCCATCGGACGTGTGCAAACCCCGACCCTCGCCCTCATCGTCAACCGCCAGAAAGAGATTGAGAACTTCAAGCCCGAGCCCTACTGGGTGTTAGCAACGGTGTATCGCGACACCACGTTTACGGCCACCAAGGGTAAGTTCACTTCGAAGGAAGAGGGCGAAGAGGCCTTCGCCACCATCGAGGGCAAGCCCTTCACCGTGACAAAGGTCGAGAAGAAGGAAGGCAAGGAACAGCCGCCACAGCTCTACGACCTCACCTCGCTGCAGGTCGACTGCAATCGCAAGTTCGGCTACTCAGCCGAAATGACGCTGAACCTCATCCAGAGTCTCTACGAGAAGAAGTTCACCACCTATCCGCGTGTCGATACCCAGTACCTTTCGGACGACATATACCCCAAGTGCCCGCAGACCCTCAATGGCCTCTATCAGACCAAGTTTGGCGGCATTGCACCCTACGCCGAGTTCATCAAGCCCATCGGCGGCAAGCCCCTGAAGAAGACCAAGCGCGTGTTCGACACCTCGAAGGTCACCGACCACCACGCCATCATCCCCACAGGCATCATCCCCCAGAACCTGAGCGATGCCGAACAAAAGGTTTTCGACCTCGTTGCCCGTCGCTTCATCGGCGTATTCCTGCCTGACTGTAAGTTCTCTACCACCACCGTGCTGGGCGAAGTACAAGGCGACGCCCCTGCTGACGCCAGCGTGGGCAGCGGTTCAACCGCTGCCATCGAGCTCAAGGTCACGGGTAAGGAGATACTGGAGCCGGGATGGAGGATCGTGAGGGAAGACGTCAGAAGCAAGAAGGACGAGAGTGACGAGGATAAGAAAGAGGATGATGAAGAGCGCACCCTCCCTACCTTCGTCAAAGGCGAGTCAGGCGACCATAAGCCCACGCTTACCGAGAAGTGGACCACACCCCCACCTTATTATAACGAAGCCTCCCTGCTGCGCGCTATGGAGACCGCCGGCAAGTTCGTCGAAGACGAGACGCTGCGAGCTGCCATGAAGGAAAACGGCATCGGGCGTCCTTCGTCACGTGCTGGTATCATAGAGACCCTCTTCAAGCGCCACTATATCAAGCGCGATCGCAAGCGACTGATTGCTACCCCTACAGGCATCGAGCTCATTGACCTCATCCGCGAAGAACTGCTGAAGAGCTGTGAACTGACAGGCATCTGGGAAAAGAAGCTGCGCGACATTGAGCACCAGAAATACGACGCCACGCAGTTTATCGAGGAACTCAAGGCACAGGTGGCAGAAATCGTCAACGAAGTCATGTCCGACTCCTCCAACCGCCGCGTTACCGTACTCACCGATGCCGAACTGAAGAAAGTAAAGTCGAAAACAAAGAAAATCGCTGAGGGCCAGCCCTGTCCCCTCTGTGGCCAAGGTCGCATTATCAAGGGCAAAACCGCCTACGGCTGCTCCCGTTGGAAAGAAGGCTGCACCTACCGCGCACCTTTCACATAGTAAACCCTATTCAGTCACTTCCTTTTACCAAGTACATACCATCTTCATCATCTGTCAGATAATAATTCGTACCATTATGCTTGCGGTATACTATGCCATTGAATACATTCTCGTCCCAACCATCATCTGCCGTTAGCTTTATCATTTCACCATCAACGACGAAACTCCCTCTTTTCACAACATCTACTATAGTAGACTTTGGTTCATATTAATTGAAAAAGGTAGGGAAAAGAAAGGATGAGGTAACACTTTGAGGCAAAAAGGGGATTTCTTAGGCTAACTTTATTCTAAAAGCTGGTCCTCACCGCTTTTTTCTTCAAAAAAGTTTGGTTATTCAAAATAAAAGCAGTACCTTTGCGCCACGAGAACCCGCCAAGCCTCTTCACAATGCTTAAATCGGCGGGTCGTTTTGTTTTATTATGGCACATTA
>CADBHI010000117.1 GCA_902794405.1 uncultured Prevotellaceae bacterium | reverse complement strand
GACTACTTCGAGTATAATATCCTGCTCGATCCCGACGAGGTGAACTATACACTCTACAAGACTGTCAGCCGCGAAATTGTGGAGGAAGAGTCGCCGGTGAAGCGGATGAAGACCGTCAAGAATCCCACCGAGATAGCGGGTTTTAGGTCGGCGATGCTGAAAGACGGCATCGCTATGGTGAAGTTTTTGAAGTGGTTGGATGAGGCTTATGGGGCTAATGGGACTCATGGGGGCTATGAGACTGAGATTTCCATTGACCGCAAGCTGACTTCGTTGCGTGCTGAGCAGCCGCTTTACCGCGACATCTCGTTCGACACCATCGCCGGCTATGGTCATCACGCCGCCATTGTCCACTATGAGGCGACACTCGAGACCGATATCCCCTTGGAGCCCCACGGACTGTTGCTCCTTGACAGCGGTGCACAGTATTTGGACGGTACCACCGACATTACCCGTACCATTGCTCTTGGACCATTGACCGACGAGGAGAAGACCATCTATACCCTTGTGCTGAAGGGGCATATCCAGATAGAGCTTTGCAAGTTCCCCTCGGGAGCCAGTGGTACTCAGATTGACATCCTGGCTCGTCAGGCCATGTGGCGTCACGGTTTGAACTACCTCCACGGTACAGGCCATGGGGTAGGGACCTATCTGAATGTCCACGAGGGACCTCATCAGTTCCGGATGGAGTGGAAACCGGCTCCGCTCGTCAGCGGAATGACCATTACCGATGAGCCTGGCATCTACCTGCCGGGCCGTTGTGGTGCTCGTACTGAGAACACGCTGCTCATCGTGCCTTACATGGAGACGGAGTTCGGACAGTTCCTGCAGTTTGAGTCGCTCACACTCTGTCCCATCGACAAGCGTCCTATCATCGCCGACATGTTGCAGAAAGAGGAGGTAGACTGGTTGAACGACTATCACCAGATGGTCTTCGAGCGGTTGTCACCTCATCTCGAAACCGATGAGGTGGAGTGGCTGCGCAATGCCTGCAGTCCATTGTAGAAAAACGAACTGCTGCAAGCTCTCACGAGGCTTGCAGCAGTTCGTTTTATGGTTGGACGACTCGGATTCGAACCGGGAATGACAGAACCAAAACCTGTAGTGTTACCATTACACCATCGTCCAATGCGGCTGCAAAGGTACAAAATAAAATTGAAGTACCAAAATTTGCAGCCAAATATTTACTTAACGATGAGCAGGTAGTAGTTCTTCTTGCCTTTCTGGGCAAGCAGATACTTCCCGTCAATCAGGTCGTCGGCTGTCACGGGACGCTGAGGATCGGCCAACTTCTCCTTGTTCAGAGAAACGCCGCCGCCCTGCACCATCTTGCGCATCTCGCCCTTCGAGGGGAACACGGGTGCTGCGGTAGTGAAGAGCTCAATAGCAGCCTGCCCTAACTGGTCCTTGTCAATCTCGTAGTGCTCCACGCCTTCGAACACATCAAGGAATGTCTGCTCATCAAGCTTCTCCAAAGCCTCCTTCGTGGCTTTGCCGAACAGGATGCTTGAAGCTTCGATAGCTGTGTCAAGGTCTTCCTTCGAGTGTACCAGAACGGTAACCTCTTCGGCCAGGCGGCGCTGCAGCACGCGACGACCGGGGTCCTGCTTGTGCTCCTCGGTGAGGGCATCGATGGTTTCCTTGTCCAACGAGGTGAAGATCTTGATATAGCGCTCGGCATCCTCGTCGCTGACGTTCAGCCAGAACTGGTAGAACTTATAAGGAGTGGTGCGCTTCGGGTCGAGCCAGATGTTGCCGCTCTCGGTCTTGCCGAACTTCTTACCGTCGCTCTTGGTAATCAGCGGACAGGTCAGGGCAAAGGTCTCTACCTCATTGCCAAGGGTACGGCGAATCAGCTCGGTACCTGTGGTCATGTTACCCCACTGGTCGTTGCCGCCCAACTGCAGTTTCACACCCTTGTGCTGATAGAGGTACAGGAAGTCGTAGCCCTGCAGCAGCTGATAGGTGAACTCCGTGAAGCTGAGGCCGTCGCGAGCCGTACCGTTCAGGCGCTGCTGCACGCTCTCCTTCGCCATCATGTAGTTCACAGTGATGTGCTTACCCACCTCGCGGGCAAAGTCGAGGAATGTGAAGTTCTTCATCCAGTCGTAGTTGTTCACCATCTCGGCGGCATTTTCCTCCTTCGACTCAAAATCCAGGAACTTGGCCACCTGAGCCTTGATGCACTCCTGGTTGTGGCGCAGTGTCTCGTCGTTCAGCAGGTTACGCTCCTGCGACTTTCCGCTGGGGTCGCCAATCATGCCTGTGGCACCACCCACCAGAATGATGGGCTTGTGGCCGCAGCGCTGCAAGTGGCGCAGCATCATAATGCCACACAGGTGGCCGATGTGCAGCGAGTCGGCGGTGGGGTCAGTTCCTAAGTAGGCCGTCACCATTTCCTTCTGCAACAATTCTTCCGTTCCAGGCATTATTTGTGCCAACATTCCGCGCCAGCGGAGCTCTTCTACAAAGTTCTTTCTCATGACTCTTTTATACCTTATTTATATGGCTTTTTTGTTTTGCGGGTGCAAAGGTACAACAAAAAAGCCGAAAGAGCAAAACTTTCGGCTTTTTTTGTTCCAGAGGTGGCATTACTTGACCACCACCTTCTTGCCTTCAACGATATAAACGCCCTTCTTCAGACCCTTGAGCGAGGTTACCTGGCTTCGCACCTTGCGGCCAGTAACGGTATAGACGTCGAACGGCCTACCGCTGACCACCGCCGTTTCTACTCCCGTCGATGGGGTGAATGTGCCAGTAATGGTCACATCCTCATCCGGCATTTTCTTCGGTATCCAGCTCCAGCCCGAGAAGGTATAGCCTTCCTTCGTGGGCTCCGGCTCTGGCGTAATGGTGGCACCTACCTCCACCTCAAGGATTTTGTAATCCGCACCGTCTACCTTGTATGTCAGCTTGTACTTCTCCATGTCGAACGTGCCAGTCACCACTACATCCTCATCCGGCATCTTCGAAGGTATCCAGCTCCAGCCCGAGAACGTTGCACCTTCCTTCGTCGGCTCTGGTTCTGGGGTGATCTTCTCGCCATACTCATAGCTCACGGTCTTGTACACCTCGCCGTTAACCATATATGTCAGCGTGTAGGTTGGTGTGGGCGTTGGCGTGGGTGTTACATTCTTTGTAAACGTTCCTGTAATCGTGACGTTCCTTTCAGGCATCGTTAGCAGGGTGTTGCTCCAGCCAGAGAACGTGTAGCCGTCCTTCATGGGGGGCTCCACTTGTGCAACAGTTGCCCCTGCTGCATAGTTGAACGTCTTATACACCTGCCCGTCCACCATATATGTAAGCGTATAGTAGCTTGGCGCATTCTTGGTAAACGTACCTGTCACCGTTACATCATTCGCAGGCATCGTTCCAGGAATGGCGCTCCAACCAGAAAAAGTATAACCCTGCTTGGTTGGTGCAGGCTCTGGCGTGATGGCAGCCCCTTCTTCCATGCTGTATTCCTTGTACAGCGTCCCGTCTACCATGTATTTCAAGGAGTATTTCTGTGACTCTATCGCCACAATCTCCTTAAACAAACTCCACGGTTCCTTACTCTTGTAGTCATACATGGCAGAAGCTGGAATGTGTAACGTGGCATATCTGAAGTAGGAGTCATTAAAAGCATTTTTGTTAGTGCTCGGCACAGTTGTAGCGTAGCAGTAGACATCTTCGAGATGGGAACAGCCTGCGAAAGCCTCCTGTTCAATGGACGTAACGGAACTGGGAATGGTGACGGAGGTCAGGTCGCTGCAACCAGAGAAAGCACTGCTTCCAATTGACGTGACGGAATTGGGGATGACTAACTCTTTTACTTCTTTTTCATTCAGGTATAATCGTTGTGCATAGAATAATGGATTTGAAGAATTATTTCCAAAGCCAATCTTACACCATGCTTCTAAATCTGAAATATGTATGGAGGTTAGGCCGCTGCAACCAGAGAAAGCCCATCTTCCAATGTACGTGACGGAATTGGGGATGGTGATGGTTGTCAGGCCGCTGCAATAGTTGAAAGCATATTCTCCAATGGACGTGACGGAATTAGGGATGGTGAGGGATGGTGATGGTTGTCAGGCCGCTGCACCCAGAGAAAGCCCTTTCTTCAATGTCCGTGACGGAATTGGGAATAGTGACAGAGGTCAGGCCGCTGCAACCACGGAAAGCATATTCTCCAATGGACGTGACGGAATTGGGGATGGTAATGGTTGTCAGGCCGCTGAAATAGCTGAAAGCATATTCTCCAATGGACGTGATGGAATTGGGAATAAGTGTTTTATTACAGCCCCCTATAAGTGTATTACTTTCTGATTTTATTATAGCATTACAATTATTACGTGAGTCATAGACAGCACTACCGCTTTCAACAACTATGGAGGTCAGCCCGCTGCAGCCCGCGAAAGCTCCCCATCCAATGGACGTGACGGAATTAGGGATGATGATGGAGGTCAGTCCGCTGCAACCGGAGAAAGCCCATTCTCCAATGGACGTGACAGAATTTGGAATGGTGATGGAGGTCAGGCCGTTGGGGATGGTGATGGTTGTCAGGCCGCTGCACCCAGAGAAAGCCCTTTCTTCAATGTCCGTGACGGAATTGGGAATAGTGACAGAGGTCAGGCCGCTGCAAACACAGAAAGCCTCCTGTTCAATGGACGTGACGGAATTGGGAATGGTGACGGAGGTCAGGCTGCTGCAACCAGAGAAAGCCCCCGATCCAATGGACGTGACAGAATTTGGAATGGTGATGGTTGTCAGGCCGATGCAACCTCCGAAAGCGTTCATTCCAATGGACGTGACGGAATAAGTAACATCGTTATAGACAACACTTGAGGGGATTACAACGTTGCCTGTGTACTTATTCGGATTCTGTGTCACTTCTGCCACATTGCCCTTGGTAATCAGGTTGTAATAAATACCATCAATTTCCACCACCTCGGCGTTTACCATCAGGGGCAGGAGCATCATCAATAGTGATAGGAGTGTTTGTTTCATTTGCTATAGTTATTTTGAATTCTTTGATTTCGATGTCCTTCTGTCTGTTATTATGTCATGGGCAATAGGGTTTTGAGTTCGTTATATTGTTTCTATGAAATACTCTATGGCTTCCTTCAGCTTATCAAGGTCGTTCTTAATAGTTGAGAATACCAGATAGCCGTTTATGTCAAAATAGCCATGAGCTATATGATTTCTTATGCCAACGACGTCGCCCCAAGGAATTTCTGGACGTTCTTGCAGCAAGGCTCCTTTTGTTATATGGTCTATCTTTTTGATTCCTTCGCCAATGGCTTCTATAAGCATGCAATTTGCGGCAAGTTTTTGCATTCCGGAGGAGGACAGATAATAATCCTCAGCAGAGTTCACGTCTGCATTCCACTCTTGAAGCTGACCGATAGCAGTCTTTATCTGCTCAAAAGTGTTCTTAACTCTATTTCGCTCATTGAATGACGTAAATTCCATCACGCTCAATGTCTTTTAATAGATAAGGATTCATATGAGGATGCATGTGAATGACGTCGACAGGACACATCAGCAACTCTTCCAGATAACGCTGTAGACGTACTATAAGGAATAGACGGGGCTCCATTTCCACACACACATCCACATCGCTATTCTCCGTCTGTTCGCCTCTTGAAACGGAGCCGAACAGTCGTAGCGAACGGATGCCGAACTGCGAGCGTAGTTCGCCGGCATGTGCAGAAATCAGGTCTACGTATTCCTTTGTTGTTCTCATCGCCTGCAAAGATAGGAATAATAATTGAAACTTCCAAGGAAAATGCACAAAAAAACTCCGAAGCAGGGGAAAGGGGCTTCGGAGAAATGTATCTATTTCGTCGCATTCGATTGAAAAATATGCCTCCCCCATGGGCCCGTAAATATTTTCTCGTGGGCTCCGAAAGTGTTGGAAATACAAGAATAGCTAATTTGACCTCCCCACCTCCCCTTTTCTTCTGAAACACCTTTGTGGAAAGGGGTTTGAGGACGGGAGGTCTGTTTCTGAGACCTCCCGTCGACCTCCCGTCCGACCTCACCAATGCCACCTTTGTGGTGTACTGTTTTTGTTGACAGTCTTGATTACTGACCCCACCCCTGCCCCTACCCTACATGGGAGGGGAGTAACTTAGAAGGGAGGTCAGATGGGAGGTGACACGGGAGGTGTGACGGGAGGTATCACGGGAGGTCTCGGAATCCTGAAACGCTTTGTACATCGGGGTTTCCGGCGATTGACGGGGGGTGTCGGCACTTTTTGCAAAATGTACATAAAAATCACGTTCAATCACCTATTCGGAGTTTGCCCGGAGTAAAAGGGTCGTTTGCCCGGAGTAAAAGAGGTGTTTAGTACGACGACAAACTGTGCCACTTAGGCATGCTAACTCTATGACTTAGGCATGCTAAGTCTATGACTTGGGCTTGCTCGCTGACCTCTGGCATCTAAAAAAGGGACACAGAGGTGAAAATCCCAGCGAGCGTTACTTGACGAGCGTCTTTTTGCCGTCGATGATGTAGAGGCCCCTTGCTAATTTTCGATTTACTGATTTTCGATTTTCGATTTTACGGCCCTGCAGGTCGTAAGCGGTGCCCGACACGGGCTGTGAGCGCTTGACGGCGGTGACGGCTGTGGCGTAGGCAGTGGCAGAAATGAACTTCACGTCGTAGATGTACTGCTTGTTGTCGATGCGGAAGCACATCTGGGTGCTGAGGCAGTAGTCGTCGGCAACAGCATCGTTGCTGTAGGTGGCTGCGGTGGCGTTGCCGCCTTCCTGCCCGATGGTCAGGATGATGCTGCCGTTGGCCAGGTCGAAGAATCCCTGTTCGTTGTAGACAATGCCGTCGGCAGCGGAGAAGCCTCCGCCGAAGATACCGCTATCGGTAATGCCGTGCAGGTACTTGTTGTCGTCGTTCAGCAGGTCGTCGACGCTGACGCCGAGTGCCTCGGCGGCCTTTGTCAGGTCGATGGCGGCGAAGCTGTCCTTATCGGCAAGTGGCAGCACAATGCTCTCGGTGCCTACGGTTTCGTAGTCGACTACCTCGTCAACGATGCTGTATACGAGGTTGAGGGTGACCATTGCGCCAGTTTCCTCGTTGACGAAGAACACCTCCGCTTTGTAGACGTCGCCGACGCTGCAGAGGTCGGGCATCTGGATCATGCTGATTTGTCCGGGCTTAGCATTGCCAACGGAGAGTCCAAAGACGGACTTGTCGCCATGACCGCTGTTGCGGCCTTCGGCGTTGAGCCAGAATCCGGGAGCCTCGGCCATGGTGTAGTTCTTCACGTAGCGGGCGTTGCCTTCGGGCTCTTTACCATCTTCGTCGAGCACGGCGAGGCCGTAGAGGACCCAGTCTTGGGTGCCGATGTTGTCGGCAATCCATGTCTGGGGAATGTCGACGCCGTTAGACCAAGTGTAGCCTGCGGGCTCCTGCTGGATGTTGATGGTGCGGGTGGCCATGTTCTGGAACTCGCCCTCGACACTCTTGGGCTCTACGATGGTAAGGTGTACGCTGAGCTGATAGTACTTGGTGCCGTTGATGAAGAAGATGGAGGTGGTCTGCTCATCGCCGACATTCAGGTGGCCTGGGTACTGTCCGAGTCCGAACCTGGTGTAGTCTTCGGCGAGTGGCGTGATGTAATAGTTAGAGTAGTCGCTCCAGTCCTGGATAAAGCCTTCGGCATTGAACCAGTAGCCTTTACCCTCCTGATTCTTGCCGCCGAAGGTGATTTCGTCCTTCAGGGCGTAGAAGTCGTCGAGGTCGGCGGCGGTGCATCCTAAGGCGGTGGCGATGGCCTCGGTGTCGACCTCGAAGCTCTTGGTGTCATAGCCGGTCATGGGCTGCATCTCAATTTCGACAGTGCTCTCGCCGGCCTTCTCCATCTCTTCGAGTGTGCCGATGTGAGATGCCTCGATGTTGAGGTTGAGGCGGATGCTGATGGCCTTGTCGCCATTGATGATGTAGAAGAAGGCGTAGTAGGTGTTGTCGCCTTCGAGGGTGTTGGGCATCTGTCCGACGTTGCAGGAGAGAATGCCTGTTTCGGCGTCGAACTCAAAGGACTCGGCGTAGAAGTCAGAGCTGCCGTAAGGGGCACGTACGCACTCGAAGTTGGGCTGGCCGTCCTGGCTCTCGTAGCGCTTCAGCCAGAAGCCGATGCCATTGGCCGAGGTCTCGTTGGTGAGCGAGTCGTGCTTCATCTCGCCCAGGGCTACGTCGTCGGGGTTGACGTAGATTTGCCCCACATAAAGCAGGTCCTTCAGGTTCTCCTGTACCATAGCCAGGTCGTCGAAACCTAACGTAGTGAGTGCTTCCTTGATGTCGATTTCGACCTTGTCGGCATTGTAGTCGGTGCGCACTTTCTGGTTGATGTCGTGCGTCAGCTCGCTGACGATGTTGAGCTTGCTCAACAGCAATTCGGGCTCAGGTGTTGTTGACTGTGCCTGTGCCGACAGGGCTGTCAGCATGCATACCACTGCCGTGAGCAGGTTTCTCAGATAATTAGTAGTTGTCATACCATGCATAATTGTTTAGTGAATAATTAGTATTGTATAAAGAAATGGTTTGTCTCTTAAATCTGCAGCAAAGTTACCAAAAAAGGTGATACCACCAAACAAAAATCGTCTAAACTTTAGGCGTTTAGACGATTTTGCGATGATTTTGGATGATTGTTATATTGGACGCGTTTCTTCGAACTGCACTTCGTAGGGCCATTGCTCCTCGTTCTGTGACCACGTGTCGCTGGCCTTGCCGCTGGTCCAGGGGTGAGACCAGTGCTGGGTAGGAGCTCCCATGACTACGAAGAACAGATTCTTGCAGGTGCCGTGGTCGTCTGGGATGGTCAGCTCGGCGGTGCCTTCCTTGTCGGCCTTCACCTCGCCATAGACGCGGGTGTTGTCGTTCATCAGGGCCACGAAGGCATAGCGCCATCCGGCACGATTCTTGTTCACGTAGTGGTAGCCCTCGGCATCGGTTAGTCCCTTGAAGTGGGCCTTCACCACAGTGCCGGCCTTCGGGCGTTGCATGTTGGTAATGTGGTAGCCGTAGTTCTGGATGCAGGTAGCAGGCTCTGTCGAGTAGATGCGCTGTGTGGCGTTGACGGTCTTCAGCCTTTTCTTATGCTGCCCGATGCGGTGCTTGGCACGATCGCGAACACCGTCGATGTCCCAGGTGGCCATTCGCATGTAGCCCTCCATCAGCTCGTCGTTGAACTGGGCCTGATTGAGCTTGTTCATGCGGATATAGGTCTGCACGGGATCCTCGCCCGACTTCGTCTCTCGCCACATGCGGCCAATGAAGTCACGTCCGTATTTCATGCACCACCAGTCCTGAATGTAGCAGCAAGCATAGCGCCAGTCGTCGTGCAGCAGGTTCAGGTGATGTTTCTCCAAATGTTGTTCGAAGTATTCGCCGTCAGTAAACTGCCTGTCAGGAAATATCTGGTAGGCCTGCCAGTCGGCACAGCTCTCCCACCAGCCGTTGTCGCTGCCGCCGCCCCAACCCCATCGCCAGCCGCGGTCGAGGTGGCCGGCGCTGTCAGTACCTAAGTCGGCTGACACCAGGTACTGGAACGTGTGTCCCACCTCGTGGGCGATGGTATGGCCGCCGCGGGCCACAGCTGCCCACGGGTTGAAGTGGCCTATGCCGGTGAAGCCGCCGTTGGTTCCGTTAGTACCTGAGGCATCGGCGCGCCAATCCTTCTGGTAAGGCACATATAGCTGTATCTTGTACTTGTCGGTGGTCGACTTACCTTCCTCTAAGAATCCTAACTCTCCAACGTAAATCTTCCAGCACTTTTCCGCTACCTGAAGGATGGTGTTGGCGTTGGCCACGTTGCCGTCGCCAGGATACTGTATCTTAGAGGGGTTCGAGCCGTAGCGCACATCCCAGAACACCACAAAGTGCTCGCTCTCCAATGAGTGGGCAAAGTTATAGCCCGACGTCGCCTTTTGGTTCTCGTAGTTGGTGCCGCTGTAAGTGCTGGGCTTCAGCAGGTAGCGCCCTGGATCGGTAAACTGTATGGTTCCCTTGTCGGCGGTGAGTGCCACTGTCGTCGTTTTCTCGTCGGGCAGGTAGACCTTCAGTTGGTTGGTCTTCACTTCAATGCTGTCGGCATTGGCAATGCTGACGGCCTTGTTAGCCTGGAACCTGTTGTCGTAGCGCACCCAGAGCTTGTCCTGGGCCAGTGCGGTCTGTACCGCCATCGCTACTATTATATATAATAAGGTGTAGTGTCTCATTCTCTAACTTCTTAACTTCTCTAACTTCTTAACTTCTTAACTTCTCTAACTTCTCTAACTTCTCTAACTTCTTAACTTCTCTAACTTCTTATATCACTTCACCATCACTTTCTTGCCACCAATGATATAGAGGCCTGGCTTCACGGGCTTGCCGTTGAGCCGGCGACCGTCGAGGGTGTACCATTGGAGTATTAGACCATTATCGCTTGAATTGTCAAATGGTGAAATAGTCCAATTGTCCAATTCCTTGATTCCCGTTGCCTCAGGACTTAGGTCCTCGTCAACGCCATTGATGTAGAAGCGCAGACGGCTGTGGCTCACCTCGCTCGACTCCTCCACATAGCTGCGGAAGGCCTTTTGCTGGGTGTTGTCGGCTATCTGATAGAAACGGCCCTCGTCGCCTAACACGTAGCGGGGGTTGGTGTTTACGGCAATCTCGCTGGCATTGTAAATACCTCGCACTCTGATGGATGTTGACTTGTCGGCCGACTGCAGCGACTGGTACTTCGGTGTTTGGCTTTTAGCCATCGTTACGCCGCCAATGGCATAGACGGGACCCGCCACCTTGCCGCTGCCGTAGGCCACCGATGTCTGACTGCCTGCGGCGATATCTGGCTGGCGCGACGGCTTGATGAGGTAGTGCTCGTTAGCCTTCACCACCACTTCTGCGGTATTCAGGTCAACGGTCTGGAACTCTACGGCGGGCTCTGCTCCGTCGCTCACCCCCGTTAGCGTTGCCAACTGCGAGTCTTCTCCAAAGGCATCAGTCACCTGACTGCCTGTCAGCGAGAAAGGAAGCACCAGACTGTTCCACTGCCCCACGTTCATGGTGCGGCGGAAAGCCACCAGTCCGAAGTCTACGCTGTACTTCCCGCTGAAGGCGGTGCTGTCTTCGTCGATGGCAAACTTCGGCAGCGTCTTCAGCCGCAGTGTGGTATTCTCCATGTCCATCGTCTCGTTGCCGACGACAAGCTTGCCATCCTTCAGGTGAATCATCACGCTCTTGTTGCTGGTCACCATGAGATTGCTGGTAGCTTTACCCTGGGTGATGGCCAGCGCCCTTGCGCCCTGCAATGTAGCGATGCGGCTCTCTTGAGCCTGCGCTGTCAGGGGCAGTAGCATTAGTAATAGTAGTTGTTTCTTCATATTCCAATAAATTATATTTGCTTCTATATAAGTAAATTACAGACCCCACCCCCAGCCCCTCCCCTTGAAGGGAGGGGAGAGAGGAGAGAGTCGGCTTTCTCTGCGGTTTTCCCCTCTCTTGTAGGATGGCTCCGCCCCTCTCCCCTCTCTTGTAGGATGGCTGCGCCCCTCTCCCCTCTCTCGTAGGATGGCACCGCCCCTCTCCCCTCCCTTGTAGGATAGCTCCGCCCATCTCCCCTCTCTCGTAGGATGGCTGCGCCCCTCTCCCCTCTCTTGTAGGATAGCTCCGCCCCTCTCCCCTCTCGTAGGATGGCTCCGCCCCTCTCCCCTCTCTTGTAGGATAGCTGCGCCCCTCTCCCTTCTCTTGTAGGATAGCTCCGCCCATCTCCCCTCCCTTGTAGGGGAGGGGTTGGGGGTGGGGTCAGTATTGCTATTTCTCACGTTTGCTTTCGCATGTTCGAAAAGTTTGCTGCAAAGATAGCAAAAAATCGCGAAATGCAAAACTTTTTCAGAAATGAATTTACATGGATCTTCTAAAAGCAAATTATATAGCTTAAATTTCATTTATTTTGCAAAAGATTTGGCAGTTTGGTGAAAAAGTAGTAACTTTGCACCCGCTTTTCGTGGCCCTTGGTCCGAAAGTTAAGTTTAACATTAAAATTTTAAAACAAAAAGCAAAATGATTATTGTACCTGTAAAAGAAGGCGAGAACATCGAGAAGGCCCTCAAGAAGTTTAAGAGAAAGTTTGAAAAAACCGGCGTTGTGAAGGAGCTCCGTCGCCGCCAGCAGTTCGACAAGCCCTCTGTTCTGAAGCGCCTGAAGATGGAGCATGCCATCTATGTACAGCAGCTCCGCACGAACGAGGAATAAAAAAAAGTCCTCGAAAAATTTGGTGGATTGAATATTTTTCCGTAAATTCGTTGCCGAAAATCGTTTGTTGGTGAGAGCCGTGGCGAAGTAAGCTTCCTAAATGGCCGAACGTGAGCGATTTATCTAAAAATAGAAGGTGACGTTTATGATGATCGACCAGTTCCTGAGTTACCTGCGCTATGAGCGGAACAGGAGTCCGCTGACGGTGAGGTGGTACGAAGAGAGTCTACGAGATTTCGAAACGTACATTCGGGGAGTGGACGATTATCTTTCGTTGTCTACCGTTGATGCCGACGTGATACGTGGTTGGGTGGAGCGGATGATGGACGAGGGAAAGAAGCCTGCAACGGTGAACCGCGGTCTGAGTGCCGTGAAGACGTTCTACCGTTTCGCGCTCTCTCGAAAGCTTGTCGAGAAGGATCCTGCCCACGGGATTATCGGTCCGAAGAAGTCGAAGCCGCTGCCTCAATATGTCCGCGAGGGCGATATGAACAGGCTGCTGGATGAGTATCTTCAAGGGGACGAATATAATAAGGTACGCGCACGTACCATAATTATAGTGTTCTACGAGACGGGAATCCGACTGGCTGAGCTCATCGGACTGAACGACGAAGACGTTGACTTTGACAGCATGCAGCTGAAGGTGACTGGCAAGCGCGACAAACAGCGCATTGTTCCCTTCGGAGCTGAGATGGCTGAGGCGCTGCAACAGTACATGGCGCTGCGCGACACTGAGGTGGAGCGTCAGGAGCCGGGGCTGTTTCTGAGCAATAAGGGCAGACGGGTGAGTCGCGAGATGGTGAGGAACCTGGTGAAACAGAGCCTGTCGGAGGTGACAACGCTGAAGAAGCGTTCACCGCATGTGCTGAGACACAGCTTTGCCACAGCGATGCTGAACAACGGTGCCGGACTTGAGAGTGTGAAGAAGTTGCTGGGGCATGAAAGCCTTGAGACGACAGAAATCTACACGCACACTACGTTCGAGCAACTGAAGCGAGTTTACAATGAAGCCCATCCGAGGGCGTAACCTTTATTAATAACTATTTAAAAAATAGGAGGTAACTATGGAAATTAAGATTCAGTCGATTCACTTCGACGCCACCGATCAGTTACAGGCGTTCATCGAAAAGAAGGTCGCCAAGTTGGAAAAATCATTTGAAGACATACAGAAAGTAGAGGTGCAATTGAAAGTAGTGAAGCCCGCTACCGCTCAGAACAAGGAAGCAAGCCTGAGCGTTGCCGTGCCTGGAAGCACGCTGTTCGTGGAAAAGACAACGGACACTTTTGAGGAGAGTATCGACCTTTGTGTTGACTCTATGCGGGCTCAACTTACGAAATTTAAGGAAAAATTGAGAAATCGCTAAAAAAAACGCGGAAAAATTTTGGTAATTCAAAAATAAGTCGTAACTTTGCAGCCGTTTTCCGACAGGTCGTAAATCTGAAACAGAGAACGGCTGCTTTGAGAAGCCTCTTTAGCTCAGTTGGCCAGAGCACGTGATTTGTAATCTCGGGGTCGTTGGTTCGAA
>CADBHI010000116.1 GCA_902794405.1 uncultured Prevotellaceae bacterium | reverse complement strand
GCCCTCAGCAACGTGGTCTTACTGATGGTCAGCGTTGCCGAGTACTTGTTGCTTGCGGCTGTAGGCTCGCTGCCGTCGGTGGTATACCTGATGTCGGCCTCCTCGCTACTGCCGGTGATGGAGACTTTCAGAGAGCCGCTCTCGTATAGGCCGTGAGGCTGCGAGAATTGCGGCTGAGCCGATGCCATCAGGGTGGACAGCAACGATGCCATGAGCAAGGCGGTGCGACGGAATCTTGTCTGTGGCATTACTTCTTCAGGTATTTCTTGCCGCCCTCGACCACGATTCCGCGGTACGTCTGGCCAACGCGCTGGCCGTTCAGGGTGGATTGTGGATGGTGGATAGTGGATGGTGGATTCTTGCCTTGCAAGCGTCCTTCGGCCGAGCGGTGGATAGGCTGTGGGCGTTCCTATCGGCAACACGTCGTCGCTGAACGGACAGGGTGCATAGTCGACGGCTCCGCTGCCAACGAACGTCACCTCGCCCTGGGCCTCGACGAGCAGCGGCTGGTTGGCAGGAACCACTCCGCTGACGGCTACTGGCAGCAGGTCGGCTGTCAGGGTGTAGACGACTGCACCTTCGGGCACGGTAGACTCGAAGGGCAGCTGCACAATGTGGCTGCCGTCGACGGTGCAGGTATAGGTGGCTGTGGTGGCCGTGAACGACGTGGCAGGGCGGAACGCGCCCCAGCTCTCATTGATGACTAACGAGGCACAGGTGCCGTCCTTCACGACGTTGTTGCCCGTCAAAGGGGCGTCGGCTGAGACATAGACCACTTGGTTGCTGTTTTCAAGCCAGGGTAGGGTAGCAGGCAGGTTGGTGACTGCCGTCATGTCGATGCTGGTGCAGGCGGCATCGGAGCTGAATTGCAGCACATTCGAGTCGTCGCCCACATAGTCGCCGCTCAAGGTGCCTGCGTAGGTGGTGTTGCCGCTTGTCAGATAGACGTCGCCGAAACTGATGGTCAGGTGCGACTGCGTGTTGTCGCAGGTCAGCGACAGCAGGCCTATGCAGCCGTCGGCAAGGGTGGTCGGCGAGAGGTCGAACGCCACCTCGAAGTTCTCGGCCTGGCTGAGGTCCAGGCGGGCATACTCGTGGCTGACGGCCTCGCCCTTGGCGTTCACGTAGTAGAGCGTGGGCTTACCCGCCGTCAGCGAGCCCGTGGTGGTCACCTTCTTGATTTGCATGACTAACTGCGTGTAGTCGCCCTCTAACGAGATATACCCGTTGGCGGCTGTCTTGCGGCTGGAAATCAGCGGGTTGGTGCTGTCAAACTTCTTACCCGTCTTGCCCGATAACTTGTAGGAAGTGCCAAACGACGTCTTGGTGGTGGGCATGTCGTCTAAGCGCGAACGGTCGAAATAGGTGGTGCTGCCCTTCATGTCGGAGGGCTGACGGTCGCGTGACTTCACAAACATCACCGTGGCTACGCTCTGGGCGGCGATGGTGGCCACAGGTCGGCAGCTCTCTTCGTCCTGAGAATTGATGGTCACCGCCGTTTTCTTGAAGCTCTGGCTCTTGCCCGTGGTGCGAAGCTCGCCCTCCTTGGTATAGAATGGCAGGTCGAAGGTCAGTTCGATGTCATTGTCGGTAGCGTTGGCCATCACGGCAACAACCGTGTCGCCCGTTTGCGAGAGATAGGCCGAGCCCTCGACACCTCCGCCAAACGTAGCACCGATGCGGTTCATGCCTGTCACATACTTGGCAAAGTGGGCCATCACATAGCCGCGCTTGGTGATGTTGCCAGAAGTACCGGCACCGTTCTGGCCGTCGCCCATCATGGCGTAGTAGCGCTTGGCGGCATAGTGAATCCAGGCGTTGAAACCGCCCAGCATGCAGGTGTTGATGGCGCGGTAGAAGTCGAAGAAGTCCTTCGTGAAGTCAAAGTTGCGGCCATTGGCCTGACCCTCATTCCAGTTAATCAGGTATTCCGTCATCCAGATTTCCTTGCCCTTCGAGGCCAGGTTCTTGTAAGCCGAGCCGATGCCGCCGTACTGGTGGCCGCCGTAGATGTCGAAGCACTCGAGCACGTCGCTCTTGTTCAGGGCGTTGACGTAGTTGTCGGAACAGCCTATCGACTCGGGAGCCATCACCTTGCAGCTAATCTTGCGGCCGTAGGTCTTCACAAAGTCAGCCATCTCGCTGGTCGACCACAGACAGCCGGCATACGAGGCGGCCCAGTCGGGCTCGTTCTGGATGGAGATGGCGTCGAGCTCCACGCCGTTCTTCCTCAGGTACTGCACGTATTCCTCCAAGTACTCGGCGTAGTCGGCCCAGTTCTCTTTCTTCAGCCTGCCCTCTTTGCCGTCGCTCGTCTTGGCGTCGCTCGAATTGTTGGTCTTCCACTCCTTGGGCTGTCCCCACGGCGAGGCAAAGACAATCAGTCCCATCTGCTTGGCCTGCTTCGCCGTTGCCAGCGACTGGCTCCATGCATTCTTGCCGATAGGGATATACAGGCGCATGATGTTACAGCCCACGGTGCTCGAACTGCCCCACACCTTTTTGATCTCTGCCGAGGTCATGTGGTTGTAGGTGAACTGTGGCGAGCAGACGAATCCGCCGAAGCCTGTGATGTGTTGATACTTGGTTTGAGCGTCAAAACGTACCGTAGCCTTCTGCCCATGCATCAGCGTGCATGAAGCAATCAGCAGCATAAAAAGTGTTAGTCGTTTCATTCAGTTTATAGTTTTGCGCTGCAAAGTTACCAATAAAACCTCTAACTCCGATAGAATTTTGGTTCTTATACTTTCAATATTGTATCAATAACTCTTGTCATGATTCTACAGACACAAAAAAAAGCTTCCCGTTGGGGGAAGCCTTAGGCCTCGGGTGCCACCTCTATGTCGAGTTCGTCACTACAAGCGGTGAAACCGAATGTGAAAATGCCTGCGGTAAGTGTGCTCATGAGCACCTGCTTTACCATATTCTTCATTGTCTTCATAATTGTACGGACAACCGCCTCCTATTGCGACAAATGGCGGAAACGACCTCCAAATTTGTCGCAACAGGGCACAAAAAGGCCCGTCGTCCGCTTCCCCCTGCGCCGATGCCGTCGCCGCCAGCACCGCATATAAATAAATGTATAGGAGTCTAAACATAACTTTTCTTCTTTGTTGCGATGAGTTTCAATTTATTTTTGTACCTTTGCACTCGAAAGGTCACGAAACTCTAATAAAAATGAATATGGAAACTGTTGCAACCGAACGAATCTACTTGGAGGTGCCTCGCAATGAGGTGCGTTTCGCCCGCAGTCTGTCACGCAAAATGGGATGGACTATTAGAAAACCGCGTAAGAGCGGCCTACAGCAGGCTTTAGAGGATGTGGAAGCCGGTCGTGTGTATGAGGCCAAGAGAAAACGACACAGAATTGACACTCCTTCTGCTTGACACGGGAACCCATTCCGATGTCTTTTGAATACAGCATCCCGCTCCCCCACACGGCTGAGCGTTTTTTTTCGTCTCCGCATGTTTTGCGAGTTGACTTGATGCAGTCATTAAACATGATTTTGTAACACCATCTGATTATGAGGATTTTAAAAAGTATGATGCTCGCCGCCTTCCTGCTTTTCGGCATCATGACGATGCTGACGGGTTGTAGCGCTGACGACGACGAAGTGAATGATAACGGTGATTCCCAGCCGGCATCCGTCGACGCAGGGCCCTCGTACACAGACAAAACGGTCGATGTGAACCGCGACGGAAATGCCTACGGACAGGTATCGTTGCGCTTCTACAGCGACATGCCCAGCGTGGCTTACATCTCCGTGGCCGACTTCCACAAGATCATGACGGGTGGTGAGGCTATGAGAGTCACGCGACAGGGCGACCTCTATGAGTTGACCACTAAAGGCGGTACGGCCACGGTGAACGTCCAGGCCGACAATCTGCACTCCACGACCTATGGCGGCTTCGTGGACCTGTTGTGGATGGTGGAACCTACGCTTGCCCCCAACACGCCGTACGACGGCAGCAAGTATATCAAGTTCGTCAAGATGGAAACCCCGTCTGTGTTTAAGCCTGCCAATAGTGTCCGTCTGGACTTCAGCAAGTACGGCATCGACCTGCACGACGACGGCAGCAGCGTCTATTTCCCCTTTGCTACCCTGGCCGACATCTATTCCGACTGTAACTTCCACAATGCCGCCTATCACGACGACCTTGTGGTGGTGAGCACTAAAAACGACATCTATACCATCAACACCATCGCTCCGGAATATTCCGCCAAACCCTATCAGCGGGCCGAAGTGACGGCCGACATGGCTAAGTTCCGCTATCAGGAACTATGCTTCGTGTTCGACAACCTCTTCGGCTACCCCGGTCGCTCCATTATGGAACAGAATGGAATGGCCGAGAAGGGCTTCGACGCCACCCTCGACCTGGTGCAGAACGGACCGATGGTGAAGCGGTTGCTGCAATCCGCCAATAACATGGATTTCGCCTGGGGAAGGATGGCGATGCAATACCTGATTGACGATGGCGGACACACTGATTTCTGGGCAATGACAGGCTTGCCCGAGAACATCGAAGTCGATTATGTCGTCCGCTTGATGGAAGCAGCCAGCAATTATCCCGAGGCGAATGCCATGTATAGGAAATGGGCGGAGGAGAGCAACGTGCGCTCCGAAACGAAAACACAGCTCACGGACATGCGCAGTCAGGCTTACGGCGACGTGATCTACAAGGCTAACAGCGACAAGACCACAGGCGTCATCATCCTCGACTCGTTCATGGACATGGACGAGGACGCATGGAACAAATACTATGCCAGCCAGAAGACCGATGCCGACTGGCAGGAACTGATGAAGAGCTATAAGAAGGACGTCTTCATCACCTTTCTCTATGGACTGCAACAGGCCAAGGCCGACGGCGTGAAGAACCTCGTCATCGACATCACGGCGAATGACGGCGGATCCTGCGACATCGTAGGAGCCGATGTGGCTATTCTGCGCAAGAACAGAACCGTGCAGTTCTGGTCGCAGGACGCCCTGGAGGGCAATAACAAGTTAGCGACGTACTATGTGGACATCAACTTCGACGGCGTGTTCGACGAGAAGGACGACACCAATCCCAAATTCGATTGCAGCGGCATGAACATCGGAGTGCTCTCCAGTAAGGTGGCCTTCTCCTGTGGCAACCAGTTCCCCGCCCTCATGAAGGATTACGGCTTCCCCATCATGGGTGAGCGTTCGGGCGGTGGTACCTGCTGCATACAGGTGATGCAGACCGCTGATGGGCAGAATTACCGCATCTCAACCTATCGTGACCGTACCACCGATAAGAACTTCAAGGATGTCGATACGGGCATTAAACCCAGCGAGGGCTACTCCTTCGGCTATGACCACTTCTACGACCTCGATTTCCTGACCACGAAGCTACAGCGGTAAGCCTCAGGGCAATAGCACTTTTAGTCGGAGTAAACTCGGCGTTTAGTCGGAGCAAAATGGGCGTTTAGTCGGAGCAAAATGGGAGTTTAGTCGGAGTAAAATCAGCAGTTGACAGATGACGGATGACAGATGACAGTTAGAAAACAACGCCAGTACGACCCTCGCTAACGAGCATATTCCTTTATTAATATTGTATTATATTATTATATATATTTATTTATATATTTATTTATATATTTATATTTATATATATAATAATATATAACAGTAATATATAATATATATATACATTCTCCTTACTTCTTCCATATACCAATGGCATTATTTTTCATCTGTCATCTGTCATCCGTCATATCTGTCATCAACAACAAAACCCCTGAAAGATTTGGAAGTGTCGGAAATAATGCTTATACTTGCAGGCAGAAAGTGTTCTTAGTCAATGGAAGCGAGGCTACATCTTACAGATGACAGATGACAGATACAAAAAAGCATAGTACAGAAGTGCGCAGAAGGGTGGCTCTTCGCAGGGACCTCCGCGAAGCACCTGAGCACCCACGGAGCGCAAGAAAGCGTCCCTTCAGGCCGAGCGCTCCTGTCACTCGACTAAACTCGCGCAACTCCCCACCCCTTAAGGGGCGGGTGCCCGCCAAGTCCCTCAACTCCCCACCCCTCTAAGGGGCGGGTGCCCACCAAGTCCCTCAACTCCCCACCCCTCTAAGGGGCGGGGCTGGGGGCGGGGTGTAAGGGTTGGTGTCTTATTACTGACCCCGCCCCCAGCCCCTCCCCCTTCTTGCGTCCCGCTGGTAGCAAGCGTCACCCTTCTTGCGTCCCTGCGGTAGCAAGCGACCAGAGGTCGAGCGCGGGATGCCGAGCGGAGGGGTGGAGAGTTGTGGAAGTTAGCCCCGCCCTGAGAGGGGTGGGGAGTTGTAAGTATTTAGATGTGTAAAAACAACTTCGCCACTTCTGGGGATGAATCCGGGAAGTGGCGATGTTGTGGGTTTGCTGATTAGCAAATCGCGATTACTTGAAGAGGCTCTGGGCCATCTGGTAGAGGCAGCGGCGCCAGGTGAGGAACTCGTGGGCGGTGCCCTCAGAGATGAGACCCTCGGCGTTGTAGCCAGCAGCCTTCAGACTCTCGACTGAAGAGTTGATGCCTTCAGGATTCTCCTTTGAGCCGCAGCCCTCGAAGATGTACTTCACTACCTTCGTGTCCTTGATCTCATCGGGAGCATACTGACCGCCGCTGAGCAGTCCCCAGTAGCCGAACATCTCGGGACGACGCAGGGTGATAAGCTTGGTCTCCATGCCACCCATGCTGAGGCCGGCCATAGCACGGTTCCACTTGTCGGGCTTGGTCAGGAAGTTCTTGTCGATATAGGGAATGAGCTCGTCGATGAGCAGCGTCTCAAACTCCTTGGCGGTGAACTGTCCGATGCTGCCGAACTTGAAGTCGTTGGTCAGACCGTAGGCCATCACCACGATGAAAGGCTTGATCTTGCCGTCGGCAATCAGGTTGTCCATGATGATACCGGCCTTACCCTGTACGGGCCAGCTGGTTTCATTCTCACCCCAGCCGTGCTGCAGGTACAGGACGGGATAGCGCTCCTGCTTGCCCTTCACGAGCTTGCCGTAGCCATAGGGCAGATAGACGTTGGCAGTCTGCATCTTGCCTGTGCTCTCAGACCAGAAGTTCACCTGCTGGATGTTGCCATGAGGAATGTCCTTGCGCCAAGCGTAGAAGTCCTTGTCTGGAGCGGGAATCTCAATACCGCTCTCCCAACGGCAAGAGCCGAAGTAGTTGTGGGTACCGGGATCGTTGACGGTAGCACCGTCGATGGTGAGGTGGTAGTAGTGGAAGCCAGGATCCATCGGACCGTCGGTGGTACCTGTCCAGATACCGTCCTTGTCCTTACGGAGCACGGTGCCGCCACGACCGCCCAGACCCAGGCTGACGATGACCGACTTGGCATCGGGAGCCTCGATGCGGAAGCGAGCATAGCCTTCAGAGTTGACCTGAGGATACTCCTGACCAGGCTGGTTCATCTCGTTGGGAACGAAGTCCTCCTTCGGCACGCGCTTGTCGAGGACGGGGTCGAAGTCGCGGATAGCGCGGTAGCAGGCCTTCGGGCGATAGTTCTCGTCGAAGGGCAGCGGATGGTTGTTGACGCCCAGCCAAGAGTCCTTGTCGCCGAGGTTCCAGAAGGTCACGTTGTCGATGACGTCGGCATGCTTGCGGAACACCTTGAACAGACGGGCATACTGGTCGGTCTGAAGCGTAGACATGTAAGCGGGCATGGGCTTAGCCTCGCCACGCGAGAACATCAGCTGGCCGCCGCTCTCGTTGTTCATACGGAGGTCGAGTTCGGTAATGTTGATATGCTTTACCAACTCCTTGAAGCGGACGATGGCCTTCTCCAGCTGATCCTCATCGGGGAAGTAGATGTTGTAGTGGCCCTGCATGCCGATACCGTCGATGGGTACGCCAGCGTCCTTCATCTTCTTCACCATATTATAGATACGCTCGCGCTTGCCGTTGTCGACGCAGCTGTAGTCGTTGTAGAACAACAGGGCGTTGGGGTCGGCCTCACGTGCAAACTCGAAAGCCTTGGCAATGAACTCATCGCCACAGAGCTGGAAGTGACGGCTCTGACGATATGGGCTTGGCTCCTGACCTGGGCGTCCGAAACCGAAGCCGCGGCCACCGTCGTCGGCCATTGCCTCGTTCACCACGTCCCAGGCATAGACCACGTCCTTGTAGCGGTTTACCACGGTGAGGATGTGCTCACGAAGACGCTCGTAGAACACTTCTTTCTTCACGGGCTTTCCCTTCTTGTCGGTAAACATCCAGTCGGCAAACTGAGAGTGCCAGCACAGGCAATGGCCGCGCATCTTGATACCGTTCTCACGGCAGAAGTTGGCAATCTTGTCGGCACGCTCGAAGTTCCAGACACCCTCCTGCGGATGAATCTCACCGGGCTTCCAGTCGTTCTCAGCCGTCACGCTGTTGAACTCCTTCTTCACGAGAGCTATCTGAGCCTCGTCGCTGACGTTGCGCTGGTTAAGTGCAACACCAATGGTGAAATACTCTTTGTAGGCATCTTTCAGACCTACGTTAGCCCTTGGGTCGGCTTGACGCCATTGTGCCCAAACTGCTGTGGAACTTGTCATGGCAAGCACCACCAGCGCCATTTTCATTAATTTGTTCATTTTCATTTTTGGTTTAGTTTTAGGGTTTATTTGAAAATTACTTTCTTTCCATTCTTGATATATAGGCCAGAGCGGATATTGGTCGGATTGACGCGGCGGCCGCTGAGGTCGTAAATGGGTGAGTCAGATGAGGGAGCGTCAGCAATAGAACTGCCAATCATAGTGGAGGAACCATCGGTAAGAGTACGATGGCGCAATGCAGAACGAACGGCATACCAGGCGGGTTTCTTGCCAAGGCCCGACGTGTAGAGCAACGGATTAGAGGCGCTGCGCCATGAGTCGTTGTCCTTGATGCCCCAGACCATCATCGTGGGACAGTTGTCGTTGTTGAGCATGATATCGGTAATAACGCGGTAGTTGCGAGCCTGCTCTTCGAGGTTGGCAGCTGAGGTAGAGGAGACGCCCATGTCAAGTTCGGTGATGATACATTTCAGACCGGCCTCGCCGAAGCGACGGATGGTGCTCTCTAACTTCACGGAGTCGACGTCGCCAACAGAGAAGTGGCATTGCAAACCAACGCCGTCAAGGGGAATGTCCTTGGCCTGAAGGTGCTTGACAAGGTTGTAGTAGGCCACAGCCTTGGCCTTGCCCTGCATCTCTACGTCGTAGTCGTTGAGGTAGAGCTGAATCGAGGGATCAGCCTTGCGGGCATACACAAATGCGGAGTCGATATAGTCGTCGCCAATGGCCTGCTGCCAGACGGTGGGACGCAGCTTATAGCCGTCGGGATTGGTACGGATGATGCTCTGGTCGTCGTCCAGGCATTCATTCACTACGTCCCACTCCGTCACCTTTCCCTTGAAGTGGGTCAGGACATTGGTGATATGGTTCTTCATGATCTCAAGGGCCTCTTTGCGGCTCCAGCCCTTGTCGTTCTTCTTGCCGTCGCTGCTCAACCACCCAGGCTGCTGCTGGTGCCATACGAGACAATGACCACGGATGGCCATCTTGTTGTTCTTGGCAAAGCTCACCAGATTGTCGGCGCTGCCATAGCTGAACTGTCCTTGCTGGGGCTGCAGGGCATCCATCTTCATCTCGTTCTCAGCCACCATCATGTTGAACTGCCTGCCGCTCTCGTCGCGGTCGCTCTGTAGTCCCTTGTAGGTGCAGAGTGCGATGCCTATCTGCTTGCCGTTTTTCTCGGCATAGTAGCGCAGGGTCTTGGTGTCGCTTTTATCGTCGATGCCATCATCGTAGAAGGCACCCATGGTCGACTCCTGCTTATCAGGGTCATCGGGGGTGTCGGGGTTGTCTGATTCCTCGGTCGATACCAGTTTCACCACGACCTTGTAACCGTCGCCGTCGGTCTTCTCCTCAAGTGCCCACGTGCCCTTGCCAGGCTGCTGCAGCTGGAACTGCCAGTCGCCGCTTTTGCTCTTGGCGGTAAGGAGGGTGAGCTCGGTGCCTACTTCGAAGGGTAAACCTTCGAGGGCGAGTTCTATGAGGGGGGCTTTGTCGCTGGTGGAGAAGTCCTCGGTCATGTCGCTGTATTTCACGTTGCCAGCCACCGTCAGGCGGTCGTAGCTGTCGGCTGTTGCCACCTTGAAGCGCAGGATGGAGGCGGGATGGACGGTGAGGTTGGCGTTCTTCGTCGGCGAAACGTAATTCTTGAGTGTCAGCGTTCCAGGACTGTCGTCACCCGGCTCGATGGTACCATAGTTGTCGACGGTGCCGCCAATGTTGCCCGTGCCGCCGAGAATGCCACCACCAAAGACATAGACGATGGCCTCGTTCTCATTGGTCTTGGCACCAATGCCGCCACGTAGCTTCTTCTTTTCTGCCTCGGCACGGTCGTTGTTGACCAACAGTCGTCCGCCAATGATGCGGAGTGCCCCTGTCAGGTAATTATTGTTGCCCGTAATGCGGTAAGTACCTTTACCCTCTTTGATGAGTCCTAAGAGCGTACCGTCTTTATAGCCACTCGGAGCGATGGTGCCTGCTAACTCGGCATCAGTATTCAGGCAGCCTACGAGGTAGTACGACGTCCTACTGTCCTTCATGTAGCCTTGCAGGGTAGAACCTGCTTCCATCTGTAACTCACCAATACGGAAACCGCCGGCGTTCTGGTTGTTAGCCTCGTTGCAGAGGATGGCCCCATCATGAACCGTCAATCGACAGTTCTGCAAGGCATTGTTCAGCTTGCCGCCCTTGATGCATTCCTCAATCTTCTCAGGCGAGAAGACCTTGCCGCCATGAGCAAGTACCACATTATAGGAACCAGCCGAGGGCGCATTCTCCTTGAACCGATAGATGTGGGCATTGCCCTTGAAGCCTGACCAGTTGGCCCAAGAAGCGCCGCTCTTGGTGCCTAAATAGCAACGTTCGCCACCGGCATAGAGGTTGATGGTACCACTACCTGTCACGGTAGATGAGAAATAGCAGTAGCGTGCCATCTTCACATCCACCTCCTTGCCGGCAGGGAGTGACACGGCTTTATTGTAGCTGACATAACTGTCAGACTTGTTGTTGCCGCTAATGTCGATGGTCTCATTTTGGGCAGCTACGGTTGTTACAGCTGCCATCAGGAGACATATTGTCAGGAATCTTTTCATGTGTGTCGCAATCTGCCTGCAAAGTTACACAAAAAAGCGACACAAGCTTGTGCCGCTTGTGTCGCTTTGTTTTCAGATTGTCTCATTTGCCTATTTCACCATCACCTTCTGGGCTTTATCGCCGCTAACAATGATGTTGAGTCCGCGTTGCAGCTTGGCAATCTTCACACCTGACGGGGTATAGATACCAGTAGGCTTGACAATGGTCTTGGCATCCTTGATGCCGCTAGCAATCGGGCCTTCCCATCCGGTGTTGTCACCCTTGGCTGTCAATGTCAGCGTCCATCCACCAACAGAGTACCATCCGCCTTTGAACACCTTCTCGGTCTTCAAAGCCTCGCTACCTGCAGCAGTACCAATCAGCAGCTCATGGTTGGTAACCACGATACCTGTGATTTCCTGATGCTTCCATCCGCGACCTACAGGCTCGCCCTCAATGACATTAGTCATGTAGATGTTGTACTGCTCGTCAGTATAGTCGCCATTCTCATAGGCATCGCGGGCAGCTTCCCAGATAGGACCATGGGTGTCGGAAGCCACGACGGTAGTGTCCTCACCAGCCTCGGTAACGGTCTGGTAGTAGTTAAGAGGAATCTCAACGTAAGTCGTGTCAGTTCCAAGGGCTGTGAAGAGATAAGCGCCCTCGGCAGGTGTACGGGTATATGCACCTACGGTGTAAGTGCCGTTGGGCAGGTTGGTGATGAGCTGTGAAGCGATGTAGCCCTGCAGGCCGCCACCGTTGTAGGAGTCGATGTAGCGGGTATTGCTACCGTCGTACCACTGTCCGCTCTTGCTGTTGGCGTCGCCGTTGCCTTTGACAAATTCCCATCCTGCCTCAGACTCCAGCTTCGGGTTCCTGATGAAGCCCGTGTAGTCGGTCTCATTGGCATCGTCAACGATGTTCTGCTTGATGACCGTCAGAGCTACGTCCTTCAGTTTCTCTACGTAGGCGTCGATGGTCTCCTTGTCCTTCATCTCGCTGGTGAGGGCGGCCTTCTGCTCGTTCATGACGGCTGTCAGGGCTTCCTTACCTGCGGCCGATGCGGCATTGGCGGCCTCGGCGGCCTCATTATAGGCGGGTGTATAGGTGTTGAGGTAGTTCTTCAGCAGGTCGACCGTAGCGTCGAAGTACTTGTAGCTGGCCGTGTCGTTCTTCACCCAGTTCATGACGAAGTTGTAGGCAAACTCCATGATTTCTTCAGCAGCATCGTAGCCCTCGCCACCGTTCTTCTTCAGCGTGTTCTCAACGGTGGGCAAAGTCTTTCCGTCGACGGTGCCGTCAGAAGGAATCTGCTCCTCGTACTTGTTAATGCTGGTCTGGGCAAAGTCCATAGCTGCGGAAAGACCAGTCAGCCCCTCAATGACGTCGCTTACAGCCGAGTACTTGGCGATGCTGTCGTTCATGGCTTTCTTGTCGCCAGCGAACGGGATTGCCTCTGCCTCTGCCTTAGCGTCCTCAATCCTGGCCTCGAAAGCCTTCTGGGCAGCATCGGCGGGAGCTTCACCTAAGTAGTTCAGGTGGAAGTTGGTGGCCAGGAACCAGCCGGAAGCACCGCTGCCGTCGCCTGTTCCCTGTGCACCGATAGTCAGCTTACCGTCAACGACGAGCACTTTGTCGTCAGCCGTCATGGCTACGGTTTCCCATTCGTTGTAGTCCCAGCCATCAGAGGTCAGAGCGGCTGTCGAGGTCTTCTTCTCGGCAATGCTCTGGGCATAGACGCGCTGTGAACCGTTGGCATAGCCACTCTCAGTAATAAGGTCGGCAGATACGGTGTAGTAACCATTGGGCAGTCCTTCGATGGTCTGACCTACAGAAAGGGTGGTGGTAAAGTTGTTGTTCCAGGCGTTCCAGCAGCTACGTCCGCGCTGCCAGTTCAGGCGCTGGTCGCCGCCACCTGCACCATTGATGACCCAGCCGTCGCTTGTCAGGTCGGGACTTGAGCCACTACCTTCCTTATATCTGTACTCGCCGGTTTCCTCGTCCTGAGTGTTCTTGGGGAATACCCACTCGCCGTCTTCTTCAACAGGCTCGGCAGCTGTCTCGATGAACCAGGGGTGCTTAATGAATATCGTGAAGTCAGCAGGCTGGTCGACAGTAGCCTTCTGTGTGAGGTAATAGGTCTTGATAGCCTCAATGGCCTCGTCTTCAGCACCATTGAGCAATGCGCCCACGTCCTCACCTTCCTTCGGCTCGTTTTCCTTATAGCCTAAGATCTTCTGGTAAGCAGCCTCGAAAGCGGCCTTACCGTCATAGTTGGTAGTCTGCAGCAGGTTGTCCATCTTCTGCAGGATGGCGTCAATACCGTCCATCTTGGCCAATGCCTGACGGAACACCTCAATTTGAGCATTAATCTTCACTAAGTTGGCTTCCATAGAGGCCTGCTCGTCTGTGATCATATCCTCAATCTCCAGTTCGTAGTCGCTAATCTGTGACGACAGACCAATGTACTTGCGGCCTGCAGCCTGACTGGCCAGCTCCGAGCA
>CADBHI010000115.1 GCA_902794405.1 uncultured Prevotellaceae bacterium | reverse complement strand
AAGTCGCAGATGCCGAAATAGCTTGAGCGGGAGGGCCAATATTCGTCGTAGGGCGTGGGCTCACCTAAGTAGTCGAAGCCTGTCCACACGAACTCACCGATCACCCAAGGATAGTCATCCTGCCACACCCAGTCGTCGTCGGGCAGGTTCGACCATGAGCAGTACTCCACATCGTAGCTGGAACACTGGCCGTCGGCCGTCTTGATGGCATTCGGGTCGTAGCCAGGTGCCCACGAAGCATAGCGTGAGTTATCCGTTACTTCTACGGGGAACTTATAGATGCCGCGTGACGAGACTGTGGAAGCCGTTTCCGATCCTAAGAGGAAGCCCTGCGGCAGCTGTTCAATGTTCGTCTGATACTTATGAACGCGATAGTTGAACCCCGGCACGTCCATGGCCTGGGCCATACCGCTTTTCAAGGCTTGCTCGGCTCGGTCCATGCCCTGAGTAACAGGACGTGTGGGGTCGAGTGCGTGGCAGAGGCCTTGCAGGCGGATGCTGATTTGTCGGCCTATCTCGCTGTTCTGCTCGGGAATCTCGTTGCCGATAGACCACATCACGATGGAGGGGTGGTTGCGGTTGGCCTTCACCAGATTGGTGATGTCCTTCTCGGCCCACTCGTCGAAGAAGCGGGCATAGCCGTTCTTGCATTTGGGGTATTGCCACATGTCGAAACTCTCGGCCATCACCATCATGCCTAAGGAGTCACAGATGTCCATCTGCATCTGACTCGGCATGTTGTGGGCGGTGCGGATGGCGTCGCAGCCCATCTCCTTCAGGATTTTTATCTGGCGGATAATCGCAGCTTTGTTCACCGCAGCCCCCAAGGGACCGAGGTCGTGGTGCAGGCAAACACCCTTCAGCTTGCGCGTCACGCCGTTCAGCTGGAAACCCTTTTCCTTGCTGACACGGACGGTGCGAATACCAGTCTTTATCGACTTCTTGTCGACGTCCTTGCCGTCTTTCAGAATACTGACGGTAAGTGTATATAAATAAGGTGACTCTGGAGACCATAGCTGAGGACTCGGCACGGGGAGTGTCCTGCTGACAAAGCCATTGCTAAACGATACCACCGAGCGTGCAGCCACGACACGTCCACCAGCATCGGCCAATGAGAGAATCATACGCATATTAGGGTCAGCATCCTTAGCGTTCTCTACATTGACATCTACAGTCACATTGGCCACATTCTTTTGCATGTTCACATCAATGGTTCTGGCGCAAATACTCCAGTCTTCGATGTGGATCTTTGGCGTGAGCACCAGCTTCACAGGACGATAGATACCTGCACCAGGATACCAGCGTGAACTCTCCTCCAGATTCTTCAAACTGACCTCCAACAGGTTTTCACCTGGCTTGATGTAATCGGTAATGTCGATGCGGAAGGCATTGTAGCCGTAGGCCCAGTAGCCTGCTACCTGACCATTGACGCTGACTGTCGGCTCAGCCATTGCCCCATCGAACACCAGTTCGGCGTGGCCGTCGAAACCCTGTGGAATGGTAAACGTCCGCTTGTAGTGTCCTTCGCCAATCCAGGGTAGTGCCCCTGAACGGCCGCTTTTCTCGGTAGCCTCTTTCTCGCCATTCTGCTCGATGGCTACCTTCTGCAAGTCCCACTTTTTGTCGAAAGGTCCGCTGATGGCCCAGTCGTGGGGCACGCTTACGGTTTCCCACGACTGATTGTGAGTGCTTTGCAAAGAAAATAGCCAGTTATCACTCAATGTGATTTCTTGTCTTGGTTGTGCCCAGACGGCAACAGAACACAGAAGCGTCAGGGTAGTAGTCAGGATTTTGGTAGTCATTGTTTGAAAATTAGTGCACAAAGTTACGCATAATTTCTTAGACTATCCGCCACCAAATTCTTAAAAAAGCTGAAAAAACATATATATAATAAGGTGTAAGCAAAAGTTTTGCGTACTTTTGCACCCCACAATTGCAAAAGTTAAGAAGAAAGAGTATGCAAAAGAATCTGGTTATCGTTGAGTCGCCTGCCAAGGCAAAGACTATTGAGAAGTTCTTAGGTAAGGACTTTAAGGTGATGTCGAGCTATGGTCACATCCGCGATTTGAAGAAGAAAGAACTGAGTATAGACGACACGACTATGGAACCCGAATACGAGATTCCAGACGAGAAAAAGAAACTGGTGAGCGATCTGAAGAAACAGGCCAGTCAGGCCGAGAAGGTTTGGTTGGCATCCGATGAAGACCGTGAAGGAGAAGCCATCTCGTGGCACCTTTGTGAGGTGTTGGGACTGGATGAGGAGAAGACGAACCGTATTGTGTTCCATGAAATTACCAAGCCAGCCATCCTTGAGGCTATTGAGCACCCACGTCATCTGGATATGAATCTGGTGAACGCCCAGCAGGCTCGTCGCGTATTGGATCGCCTGGTAGGTTTCAAGGTTTCGCCGGTGTTATGGCGCAAGGTGAAGCCCGCCCTTTCCGCCGGACGTGTTCAGAGTGTGGCTGTCCGTTTGATAGTAGAGCGTGAGCGTGAGTTGCAGTCATTCAAGAGTGAGGTTTACTATAGCGTTAGCGGTGTCTTTGGCATCACCAACGCTGATGGCTCTCAGTCAGAAGTGAAAGCCACATTGGCTACCCGCCTGAAGAATCATAAGGAGGTGGAAGAGTTCTTAGAGGCTTGTAAGGAAGCTAAGTTTGTGGTTTCAGGCGTGCAAAAGAAACCCATGAAGCGTACGCCCGCACCACCTTTTACTACTTCGACACTACAGCAGGAAGCAGCCAGGAAGTTGGGCTTTACCGTCAGTCAGACCATGATGGTGGCACAGCGTTTGTATGAAAGTGGACGTATTACCTATATGCGTACTGACTCGGTCAACCTGTCGAAACTCTGCTTAGGTGCCTCGAAGGAGGAAATCACCAAGCTCTATGGTGATGAATACTCCAAGCCCCGCCAGTATCATACCAGCTCGAAGGGCGCTCAGGAAGCACATGAAGCCATCCGTCCGACATACATGGACCAAACGTCGGTAGAAGGTACTGCCCAAGAGAAGAAACTTTATGAGCTGATCTGGAAGCGTACCATTGCCTCGCAGATGGCTGATGCAGAGTTAGAGAAAACCACGGTAGAGATTGACATCGACAATAGTGACCTGTCATTTGAGAATTGCCAATTTATTGCAAATGGCGAGGTGGTGAAGTTTGACGGTTTCCTGAAGTTGTATCGCGAGTCGACTGACGACGAGGAGCAGCAGGAGGAGACAGGACATATCCTGCCACCGATGAAGAAGGGAATGGAGCTGGCTCGCCGTGAGATTTTAGCTACCGAGCGTTTCAGTCAGGCTCCTCAGCGATATACGGAGGCTTCGCTGGTACATAAGCTTGAGGAACTTGGTATTGGCCGCCCGTCGACATACGCCCCAACCATCTCGACCATTCAGCAGCGTGAATACGTTCAGAAGGGTGACAAGAAGGGGGAAGAGCGTACTTATACCGTCGACATATTGAAAGGTAAGGTGGTGACCCAGAAGGTACGTAAGGAGATGGTTGGAAGTGAAAAGGGTAAACTGATGCCTACGGATATCGGTCTGGTGGTGAATGACTTCCTGATGAATAATTTCCCGGGCATCATGGACTACAACTTTACGGCAAGGGTAGAGCAGGACTTCGATAAGATTGCTGAAGGTGATGTGCTGTGGACCAAGATTCTCAAGTCGTTTGACAAGACGTTTGAACCCACCGTCGACAAAGCCATGAACAGCCGCAATGAGCACAAGGCAGGAGAGCGCCAGCTGGGTGTTGACCCCAAGACGGGAAAGCCTGTATTCGTGAAAATTGGCCGATTCGGTCCTGTCGTACAGATTGGTTCTGCGGAGGATAAGGATAAGCCGCAGTTTGCACAACTGCCGAAGGAGTTGAGCATGAATACCGTCACTCTGGAAGAGGCTTTGGAACTGTTCAGGCTGCCTCGTGAAATTGGTGAGTTTGAAGGTTTCCCTGTGACGATTGGCGCCGGCCGTTTTGGCCCTTATGTATTGCATAACAAGCAGTACACGTCATTGCCCAAGGGTACTGATCCTATGGCTATGACGCTGGAAGAGGCTGTGGCCTTGATAGAGGAAAGGCGCAAGCAGGATAAGCAGAAGCATCTGAAAATATTCCTTGAGGACGATAAGCTGGAAATCTTGAATGGTCGTTATGGCCCCTATCTGGCTTATGACGGTAAGAACTACCGACTGCCGAAGGCTATGCATGACCGTGCCGCAGAGCTGAAGTATGAGGAATGCATGGAGATTATAAAGAAGAATTCATGAAAAGGATTGTCCTGATAGGTTATATGGGGTCGGGCAAGACAACTGTCGGCCGGGCACTTGCTAAGGAAATAGGATTGCCGTTCTACGATCTTGACTGGTATATCGAGAACCGGATGCGGAAAAAGGTGAGTCAGATCTTTGCAGAACGTGGTGAAGAGGGCTTCCGCACCATAGAGCGCAACATGCTGCACGAGGTTGCAGAATTTGAAGATGTTGTCGTTAGCTGTGGTGGTGGAACACCTTGTTTCTTCGACAACATGGACTATCTGAATCAGCAAGCCCAGGTGGTATGGTTGAGGTGTGAGCCGGAAGTATTGAAGGAGCACCTGTTGATGGGTAAAGGTGACCGTCCGCTGCTGAAGGGGAAAACTCCAGATGAACTGTCGGCGTTTATCCGCGAACAGCTTGAATGGCGTGAACCTTACTATCGGAAAGCCCGCTATACCCTGGATGTAAGCCTGATGGACAACAACGAGAAAATAAAGATTACAATAGCGAAACTGAAAGAACTACTCGACCTGTAAATGAAGAAGTGGACCATTGAAGACGCCCGCGAGCTGTACAATATCGGCGGCTGGGGCACCTCGTATTTCGGCATCAACGACGAAGGTAACGTCTACGTCACGCCGTGTAAGGACTCGGTGCAGATTGATCTGCGCGAAGTGATGGACGAACTGGCGCTGCGCGATGTCACAGCACCTGTACTACTGCGCTTCCCCGACATTCTGGACAACCGTATTGAGAAAACGTGGAGCTGTTTCAAGAAAGCTTCCAAGGAATACGACTACCAGGGTGAGAACTATGTCATCTATCCTATTAAGGTGAACCAAATGCAGCCTGTGGTCGAGGAGATTATCTCACACGGACGGAAGTTCAACCTTGGACTGGAAGCTGGTTCGAAGCCAGAACTGCATGCCGTCATCGCCATGCAGTGCCAGAGCGACTCTGTCATCGTCTGTAACGGTTACAAGGACCAGTCTTATATTGAGCTGGCTCTGTTGGCACAGAAGATGGGCAAGCGCATCTTCATCGTGGTAGAAAAGCTGAACGAGTTGGATCTGATTGCCAAGATTGCCAAGAAGCTCGATGTGCGTCCGAATATCGGCATCCGCATCAAGCTGGCCTCTTCAGGCAGTGGTAAATGGGAAGAGAGTGGCGGCGACGCTTCGAAGTTCGGACTGACCAGTGCCGAGTTGCTCGAAGCCCTTGAGACGCTCGACAAGAAGGACATGCGCGACTGTCTGAAGCTCATCCATTTCCACATCGGTTCGCAGATTACCAAGATTCGTCGCATACAGACAGCCCTACGCGAGGCTTCACAGTTCTATATCCAGCTCCATAAGATGGGCTACAAGGTTGAGTTCGTCGACTGCGGTGGTGGTTTGGGTGTAGACTATGACGGCACACGGTCGCCCTCGAGTGAGAGTAGTGTCAACTACTCCATCCAGGAGTATGTCAACGACTGCATTTATACCTTTGTCGATGCAGCCAACAAGAACGGTCTGCCTCACCCCAACATCATCACCGAGAGCGGACGCTCGTTAGCTGCCCACCACTCGGTATTGGTTATCAACGTGCTGGAGACGGCTTCGCTGCCCGAGATGCCTGAGGAGTTTGAACCTGACGAAAACTCGCACCAGCTGGTAAAGGATTTGTACGAGATCTGGGACAACCTGTCGCCTCGCAATGTATTGGAAGACTGGCACGATGCCGAGCAGATTCGTGAGGAAGTGCTCGACCTCTTCAGCCACGGTATCGTCGACCTGAAGACGCGTGCCGAAATCGAGGCCATGTACTGGAGCGTCTGCCATGAGATTCATGCGCTGGCCAAGACGCTGAAGCATGTGCCCGAGGAACTGATGAGCATCGACAAGCTCTTGGCCGATAAGTACTTCTGCAACTTCTCGCTCTTCCAGAGCCTTAGCGACTCATGGGCCATCGACCAGGTATTCCCGATTATGCCCATCCAGCGACTCAACGAGCGTCCCACTCGTAATGCCACCATTCAGGACATTACCTGCGACTCCGACGGTAAGATTGCCAACTTCGTGACCAATCGCCATAACTCGCACTCGCTGCCCGTCCATGCGCTGAAGAAGAACGAAAGCTATTATCTCGGTGTGTTCTTGGTTGGTGCCTATCAGGAAATCCTCGGCGACATGCACAACCTCTTTGGCGACACCACGGCTGTACACATCTCTGTGAAGGACGATCGCTACCATATCGACCAGATTATCGACGGCGAGACGGTGGAAGAAGTCTTGGAATATGTGCAGTATAACCCGAAGAAACTTGTCCGCCAGCTGGAAATCTGGGTGACGAAGAGTGTGAAGGAAGGTAAGATCTCATTGGAGGAGGGCAAGGAGTTCCTCTCCACCTACCGTTCCGGACTCTACGGCTATACCTATTTAGAATAAGGTCTACTTTATTACTTGTAAGTTGAGCTTGCTCACGCTCGATAAAGCATGAGCAAGCTCTGCTTTTATTCTCACTTTATCACGACCTTGCGGCCATTGTTGATGTATATGCCACGGGCAGCGGGTTTGCTGCTGAGCTTCACGCCTTCCAGCGAGTACCAACTATTGTCTTTAACTTCTTTAACTTCTATAACTTCTTTAACTTCCGTGGATTCTTCTCCAAAGTTCAGCTTGAAAGCGCGGACGCCAGCAATGTTGCCGATTTCAAAGTATGCGCGGCAGGCACCGATGCTGGGATATTGCGGGCTTGCTGAGGTGGTGAGGTCGGGCTGTGGATAGTAGAGGGTGTTGTCACCGCTCAGCAGAAGGGTGCTCTTCTCCTCCGTCGTGTAAGTTTTGGCAGAGTAGCGTCCTTTGAAATGGACGTAGCCGTCGATACTATTAAAGTCGTTGAAACCTTTGCTGATGGTGACGTTGGTGAACACGGGGTCGGTAATGTCTTCTCCATCAGCCCACTTGATGATATATGGCGTGCCGGCGGCGAGTTCTGTGACTGGCCCATCAAAGTTGAGGGTGAGTACGCCGTTGCTCAGACTGGCCGTGCTGAGGGTGCGAGCTTCTGCACCGTCCAACACACTACCCTCCAGGCACGCATATTGTCAGGCAGGTCATCAGGGTCGATGTTTCCGCTCTCACCAAAGCCGAGGATGGGCATGGTCTGGTCGTCGTTCGACACGATGACGAAGCCGCCGTTGCCACTCACGTTGAACAAATACAGGCCGCTTACCTGGCCTGCCGAC
>CADBHI010000114.1 GCA_902794405.1 uncultured Prevotellaceae bacterium | reverse complement strand
ATTTACAATATATAGGTGAAACGTTTGTCATGAGACAAAAACGAAAATAAAAATTCCCAGGCCAGGAATTTTCAAAAGGCGGTTCCTTTTTCTCAAAACCCGCCGGGTTTTGACAAAAAGGCGGTGGGTTTAGGCTACTGGATGCTATCGGCCTGAAATCATAACTTCTGATGCTCTCGCTGAATCGCATCTTTTACCACCAAAGTCTTGGAGGATTGGGGATTTTGTTGTATCTTTGCACCATGATTATGACACTGACAACATTCTTCGCCATCGTAGGTCTCATCGGCCTCGTGGCTTTCATTGGAACCGCCATCTATTTCCACCATCAAGAAATCACGCTGAAAGAAAACTGATTATGGGAATGATTTAGGTGCATTATTCGTAGGCCAGACTTGCCTGCTGTTCATTATCTTCTGCTACACTCCTAAAGGCAAGGAGTGGAGACGTCTGAACGGGCTACTCTAAGAAAGGTAACGACTCCGTCCGCATCATCTCCGCCGAGAGGAAGGCCGCCCGGTGCGGCACCCTCTCCCCCTCGAGGCGTCACCGTGAAGGCTGACCGACGAGGCGGCAGCTTTTCCGAAACAGCGAGCTTAAGGTTGCTGACGTGGCAGAAGTGCTGTGTACTAATAGCCGCTATGTCACCGACTGTAGCGAGCGTTCCTTCTTCCGCATCTTCAAGGACGTTACTGGCATGACCACTACCGAATGGCTGGGGCGGTTTGGCCAAACGGGTGAATGAATCTTGCCCAAAAAGTGAATGAAAAAAGTCTTTTATCCCGCAAATCGACTGCCAAAAAGCGTTATGGCAGTCGATTTTCCGTATTTGGCAGCTCTTTTTCGGTGGTATTACCTATATTTGCACGATACAAAATAATAAAGCATCAATAAACGTATGAAGAAGAAAAGAATTATTATTTCAATACTCACGCTGCTCTGTTGCTGCACGGGGGCATGGGCTGAGAACGACTGGGACATCCAGGAGTCCACCAGCGGCAACGTAACCACGTTTACCATTATCCGCACCAATACGGCGGCAGCTGAGACGGTGAAGTACCGGTTGGTGAACCTGAGCGCCTATGCAGGTGAGCACTACAATGTGACCCAAGTGAACGGTCAGAACTCCAGTGCACTTAGCGGTGATCTTACCTTTTCGGCAGGCGATGGAAGCAAGACCGTCCAAGTGACGGAAAGCGAAGCCAGCACCAATGCCTACAAGTACCAGAACGGTACCACGCGCCAATACCGCTTCGAAGTCACCGACCAAGGAGGCTTTGAGCTGGAGCACCATGACCGGACTATCACCACTGGCATCAGCGTCCCTTCGTCGGATGTTTTTGCCATCAAGGACGTGACCATCAAGAGCGACGAGATCACAGTGACCGATGGTGGCTTTGGTCAGGCATACCACTCCATGACTGTTAGCGACTACTTCGATAATGCCGCCCCACGCACTTACCTTCAGCATATTGGAGCTGAGTTGCGCATGACGCTCAGTTTTCAGGGCAGGGAGGTTGAAGACGGCTGGCAGTATGTACAGATCTATGCCAACGAGTCCACTTCCAACATCGATACTGGTGCAAAAGATGGAAATCCGGGAGCCTGTACGTATTCGAAATATACCGCAGCCTTCGAAATTCTGGACGGCGAGAAGGACGCGAATTACAAGTCCTACACTTTCCCCGTAACATCCGTAGGTGAAAATGTTAAAGTAATCAATCCCTGGGGGCACGGTTCTCTATATAATCTCGACATGCAGAAGTTCAACAACAGTCGCGCCTCCGACGGACGACTCATCATTCCCACCAACCTTCTTTCGCTCTATATACGCTTCAATGCTTATGGTTCGGGTAATGACGATTGGATAGCGAAGAATACCATTGCCCACATCCAGGCCGTGGATGGTACCGCCCCCAGCATACAGGCCGCCTCCGCAGACCCCGGCTATCACGCCACGGGTAACACCGTGTATGTAAGTGTTGCATTCAACGAGATTGTCAAGGTGACGGGCACGCCCACGCTAAACACCTCTAACTGGGGCTCACTGAACTATGTCTCCGGCGACGGTACCAACGTGCTCACTTTCAGCGGTGTAATCCCCGAAAATGCTTCCGACAACCTTGACATAACGGAGATCAGCGGCACTGTCAAGGATCTCGCTGGCAATGACTTCACAGGTAGCAGTGTCACCCCCAGCGACCCCTACACGGGGTCGTTCACCATCGACGCGAATGGCACCAAAGTCCTATTCTCAAAAGGCAACCTGCAATATGTCAATGGCAACTGGCAGTTTGCAGAGCATCAGTATGACTATTTTGGTGCTGCCCAAAGTGATAATCACAAAGACCTGTTTGGTTATAATGGTTACAGCACCCCTGACGCTTCGTGGTTCAATATGTCTCATGATCAGTGGAAGTATATCTTCACTACCCGTAGTGTAACCAATACGCTTTCCGACGGAGCACGATACACGATGGCTACGCTCGGTAGTACTTACAAGGGCTTGATTATTTTCCCTGACGACTACACGCATCCCGACGGTACGGACTTCGTTGCAGGAACTTATAATGGTTATAGCAACTTCACTGCCACCGTCAGTCTCGCAGGTTGGGCATTAATGGAAGCAGCCGGATGTGTATTCCTGCCTGCTGCTGGATATAAAGCATACAACTATAGCACTCCTGCTGATTATGGTGTAGAAGTGTGTTTCAATACCGCAACGACATCCTCCAGCGGTCGTTATTATACACCATCTTTTAGAAATAGCAAGGCGGGGTTGGATGATGATTCAAATATTAATTCATGGACATCCGTCCGCCTTGTGAAATTGATTGCCAATGCTGTTACGTTGACTGACGGCGATAATCTCTCGGCATTGTCGGCATACGCTGGGAAGACGTGCAAGGTGGCTTACTCGCGCTCGTTTACTGCAGGCAAGTCCTCGACGGTGTGCCTGCCGTTCGCATATACGAAGAAGGAAGGTGATGGCTCGTTCTACGCGTTTACGAACATCGAAAAGGTCAATGGCGAATATGTGGCTACGATGGCGGAGTCCGAATCAACGACGTTGACGGCCAACACACCGTATCTCTACACACCAAATTCTAATAATCCCGTTGATTTCAGTGGCACGTACATACTTCCTGACGATATTTCAGCAAGCTCGACCACGAACAACGGCTGGACTTTCAAGGGTACATACCAGACTAAGGAGTGGACGACCGCTCCGACGGGTATCTATGGTTTCTCTGCTCAGGATGTGAGCGAGCAAGGTATCAGTCAGGGCCAGTTTGTGAAAGTGGGTGCGTACGTGCGCATCAAACCCATGCGCTGCTACCTTGAGAAAGTCAGCTCTACCGGAGCTCGCGGCATGAGCCGTGCTGCCGACGAGGAACTGCCTGAGACCATCAAGGTGCGCCTGATTGGAGCCGACGGCGAGGTGACGGCCATCGGCAGCCTGCAGACGAAGACGGGTGAGGTGACTTTCGACAAGGACGCCTGGTACTCTCTGGACGGTCGCCGCATCGAGGGCAAGCCCAGCGCGAAGGGCATCTACGTGAACAACGGAAAGAAGGTAATCATCAAATAAAACCACGAATTCCACTAATTAAACGAATTATGATTAAGAAGGATTATCAGAAGCCAACCGTGAAGGTGGTACAGTTGCGGCATCGAACTCATCTGCTGCAGGTCAGTGAACAACCTCAAACATTGAGTGGCCACCAAAAGACCGGCTCGGAATCGTCGGACACTTGGTACGATCTGCAGTAAGAATGACAGAAAATCCAGGGCGCGAAGGGGTGCAGGCACCTCTGCGCCCGTATTAATAAAAAACAATAACATTATGAACAGAACTTAGTAAATTGTAAAATTGTAAAAACAATGAACAAAATGAAACGATTACTCACATTCTTGCTCCTCGTCTGCGGAATGACGACGGGAATAAGGGCACAGACTGCTCAACTCACAAGGGATGGATATTTGGTTAAAACATTCACAGGAGCATCTTCTCTAAGCTCTGCTATTTCTGCAGCTGCCAGTAAAGGCGATATTATTGTTCTTTCTAGCGGCAGTTTTAGTAATCCTGGAAATATCACGAAATCTGTGTCTATCTATGGACAAGGTTTTGAGAATTCAACAGCTATTGGTAACGCGCGGACATACATAGCGGGTAAAATAGAATTTAAACTCATGTCCGAAGGAGCACTTGACGGCATCCATCTAGAAGGTCTTTATATCGCAGATGATCTTAATATATTGACCGACATCGGTACAACAGCTGTCATCGATGATTTTACTGTCAAAAAATGTCATTCTGGAGGAGTGTTTTTCTATCAGCGTTCCACTAATGTTAAACTGCAAAACTGTAAGTTCGACCGTGATGTTCGCACATATCCAGGCTCATATACGACAACCATGCAGGTTGACAATTGTTATATTGAAGGCAATCTGTTCAATTTTGCAGACGGCAGCAATGTCATAGTAAACAACAGCCTTATCCACAACAACCATCATCAGAACTATTCTGCTGCCACATCTTTTAATAACTGCATCATATACAAAAACATTTTAAATGGTTCATCTGCGACAAAATGTATCTTTAACCAATCTTCTGTTAGTGGCTCCACTGACAATTGTTGGATGGGGGTAAATAATGGTGATATCTATGTGTCAGAAGGAGAAGATGGTTCATACGGCGAGAGTAAAAGCTTTGCCGTAAAAGATACTTATGTGGGAACGGACAACACCCCCGTCGGTCTTCAAGGTGGAATTGGTTGGAACAAGACACCAACAATACCGAGTTATTTAACTCCTGAAGATCTGCCTCAAGACGCTGAGGGATATTATCTTTTAGACGGCAAAATGGCTTGGCTGAGCTTCGCCGCTCTCGTCAATGGTGGAACCTATGATGCCAAAGCCAAAATGACGGCAGACATCGACCTCGGCAATGACCAGACAATGATAGGTGATACAGGAGAAAGTACAAGCTCTCCTTGTTTTAGTGGTATATTTGACGGTCAAGGATATACGCTTACGGTTGCCTATACTGGTATTGGAAGCAGTAGCGTAGGTGCTCCATTCGCAAAAATCAATGGTGCAACCATCAAAAACCTTCATGTAAAAGGTTCGTTAAGTTCTGCCGGATACCATCCCACAAGTATAGTATCTGACTCTTGGGGTACATCAAGACTGGAAAAAGTATGGGGAGAAGTTGACATAACTGGTACACGCACAGGATGGGTAGAAGCTTCAGGACTTGTGGGATGCATGAAGGCTGGTAATCTCACCATTGAAGATTGCCTATTTACAGGAACAGTGAATGGCAGTGGCTCGTATAATGGTTGTTTCATTGGCTATATCGATAGTGGTAGTGCTACTATAACCAACAGCCTCTCTACAGGAACTTTTTCATATAGTGGTGAAAGTAACGGATTCAGAGGAACTCATACAAACTGCTATGTCAAGCAATTCCCGACAAGTTATCCCTCAGGCGTAACCAAACCAACTGACGAAGAACTTGCCGACGGCACGACAACAACGGCACTGAATAATGGCCGCAGCGAGGTAATCTGGGTGCAAGACGCAGTGACGAACAAGCCGATGCTTGCAACCTTTGCAAATGCTGTCACGCTGACTGACGTCAATAACCTCACGGCTCTGTCGGCTTACGCTGGGAAGACGTGCAAGGTGACCTATTCGCGCTCGTTCACCGAGGCTAAGTCCTCAACGGTGTGCCTGCCGTTCGCATTTGCAAAGGGGAGCGTCGGCACGTTCTATACGTTTACGGGCATCACGAAGAGCGGCAGTGAATATATTGCCACGATGACTGTATACCCGGGCGACAATCTGGTGGCCAACACGCCGTACCTATTTACGCCGTCGGCAACGGGCGACGTCGATTTTGGCGGCACGTACACGCTTCCCGCCAGTATCACGGCAGGCTCGACCGAGAGCGGCGACTGGACTTACTTGGGAACCTATGAGACCATTTCATGGCCGGAGGCTCCGACGGGCATCTATGGCTTCTCGGCTCAAGCTGTTGGCGACATCCAGCAGGGCGAGTTCGTGAAGGTGGGCGCATACGTTCGCATCAAGCCCATGCGATGCTACCTGAAGTATAAGAACGGCTTAGCGAACTACGCCGGAGCCCGCGGCATGACCCGAGCTGCTGACGAGGAACTGCCGGAAACCATCAAGGTGCGCCTGATTGGTGCCGACGGCGAGGTGACGGCCATCGGCAGCCTGCAGACGAAGACGGGCGAGGTGACTTTCGACAAGGATGCCTGGTACTCTCTGGACGGTCGCCGCATCGAGGGCAAGCCTACCATGAAGGGTATCTACGTAAACAACGGAAAGAAGATTGTAGTAAAATAAAGATAGGAGGACACAGCTATGACTAAAAAAGTAATCGATTTTAATCGCTTGCCCAAGCATGAATATCAAAAGCCAAGCATGAAGGTTGTGCTGTTGCAGCAGCATCACCATATTCTGGCAGGAAGCGATCCCAAGAAGTTAAGCGGTCACTCCAAGAGCGTTGAGGAAACGCAGGACACTTGGTACGAACTGCAGTAAGAATATTACAAACCCCTCCCCCCAACCCCATTCCCGAGCAGAGCTCGCCTCCCCGTAGCCTTTCCCCTAACAGGGGCGGGGAGAGCGGCGGGGGCTCTCCCTTTCACTATCGACAGAAGGAAACAAGAAAGTAACCTCCATACAGAAAAACTTCTTGCTTTGGCGCTTGCCAGAGCAAGAAGTTTTCTATAATCCCGTTCTTGTTCCCTACATTATTGTATATTACAGGGCATCTTGTAATAGAACAGAATATAATTGAAAGATTTGAATGATTTGAAAGATTTCTCACCGACAGGCGACTGAATGTCGGATAATTGTTATATCTTTGCACCGTCGAACTAAAAACAACAAAGACTATGGCAAAGATAATCGTACAGAACAAGGAGATAAACATCATCAAGGTGAATGACGATGACTACATCAGCCTGACCGACATGCTGAAGGCCAAGGAGGGCGAGTTCTTCTTTGCCAACTGGCTGCGCAACCGCAACACCATCGAGTTCCTGGGCATCTGGGAGCAACTGATGAATCCCGATTTTAATTGTGCCGAATTCGACATAATTAAAAGTCAGGCCGGTCTGAACCGTTTCCGCCTGAGTGCCAAGGAGTGGTCGGAGAAGACACATGCCGTCGGCATCATCTCGAAGGCCGGACGCTACGGCGGCACCTACGCCCACAAGGACATTGCTTTCGAGTTTGCCATGTGGATAAGTCCCGAGTTTAAGGTCTATCTCATTCGCGAGTTCCAGCGTCTGAAAGATGCTGAGCAGAAGCAGATAGGCTGGACGGCAAAGCGCGAGCTGTCGAAGATCAACTACCGCATCCACACCGATGCTATCAAGCAGAACCTCATCCCTGAGGAGGTGACCAAGGAGCAGGCCAGCATCATCTACGCCGAGGAGGCCGACGTGCTCAACGTGGCCATGTTCGGCATCACCGCCCGCCAGTGGCGCGACGCCCATCCCGACCTGAAGGGCAACATCCGCGACTATGCCACCGTGAACGAACTCATCTGTCTGGCGAACATGGAGAACATCAATGCCGTGCTCATCGACGAGGGCATACCGCAGGGCGACCGCCTCGTGCGCCTCAACCGCATTGCCATCCACCAGATGCAGGTGCTGGAACAGGACGACAGCCGCCAGTTGCTAAAGTAGCCCCCCTTACATCCCCCTCAGACAATATCCGCCGAGACATCCGAAAGATAGCTCGGCGATGAACTCAACAAAGACAGCGAAGCCGGCGACAGCAGGAGCGAAGCCATGAGCCGTCGTTTCTTTACGGAACAGGGTCGTAACCGCTTCCGCCCCATGGATGGCATCTCAGAATGCGGCGAATAGCGAGGTATAGGCCTTTCAGGGGGCCGTGCTTCAGAATGGCTTGGCGTGCATACTCTGAACAGGTAGGCGTGAAACGGCACGAAGGAGGCGTGTACGGAGAGATGCACGTCTGGTAGAAGCGGATAGGTAGAACCAGCAACCACGAAAGAAGTCGGACGAGCTGTTTCACAGTGAAGAGGCGATTTTGGAGAGCAGTTTCTCAACGCGGGCGTTGATGACGTCAGTAGTAGCATGACGGTCTGACATCCAGATGAAGCCCAGCAGCAACG
>CADBHI010000113.1 GCA_902794405.1 uncultured Prevotellaceae bacterium | reverse complement strand
TCGGCCAGAGAGCCCATCAGCGGGTCAGTCACTACGTCGAACATACGGGCAATGAGCATCAGGGTTGCTGCATCGGCAAATGTCAGTCCGAATACATTGGTGAAAAACAAAGGAAAGGCTATCGACATGATTTTCCATGTGATACCTCCTGCAGCGGCATCGCCCAAGGCGTAGCCAATTTTTTCTTTTAGATTAGCCATTGTTCATATTTTTATTGATGAGTTTCTTGATGTTCTCCACCGAGGCGCTGGTACATAGTCCGTCCTCGGGAGTGTTCATGCAGTAATCGATAAGACGGTCGATGCTTGATACTGCCACATGCATACGGGTGTCGGCAGTAGCGTAGTAGATAAGCACCCTGCCGTCGTCATCCTGAATCCAGCCATTGGCAAAGACCACGTTCATCACGTCGCCAACATACTCGTCGCCCTCGGGAGCCAGGAAATAGCCTCCAGGACGGGCTATCACACGGGTGGGGTCGTCTAATGCTGTCATGTACATATATAGTACGTAGCGCAGACCGTCGGCTGTTCCACGTACACCATGAGCCAGATGCAGCCATCCCTTCTCAGTCTTCAGCGGGTGTGGGCCTTCACCGTTCTTTACCTCAGTGATAGTGTGGTACTGGCGTGCGTTGATAATCTGTTCCTCCTTTATCTCAGCATGGGTGATGTCGTCAACCAATGCCCAGCCAATACCGCCACCCGACCCGGTACTGATAAAACCATCCTGCGGACGAGTGTAGAAAACGTACTTTCCATTCACAAATTCAGGGTGAAGCACCACATTGCGCTGCTGACTCTTCGAGAGAAGGTCTGGCAACCGTTCCCAGTTGACAAGGTCCTTGGTACGGGCTATGCCAGCGGTAGCTGTAGCGGCACTCAGGTCTTCGGGATGGGCGTCGTCGTGCCTTTCAGCACAAAACACGCCATAAATCCATCCGTCCTCATGACGAGTGAGTCGCATGTCGTAGACGTTAGTGGTAGGGTCTGGCGTATCGGGCATCGTAATGGGTTCCGGCCAGAATCTGAAATGGTCGATACCATTAGGCGACTCTGCCACAGCAAAGAACGACTTGCGGTCGGCGCCTTCCACACGGCATACCACGAGGTAGCGTCCGTCCATCTTGATAGCACCGGCATTCAGCACGGTGTTGATCATGATACGCTGCATCAGGTAGGGATTGTCACGCTCTAAAAAGTCATACTTCCACTCCAACGGCGTGTGTGCAGTCGTCAGAATGGGATATCGGTATTTCTCGTAGATGCCGCAGCCCCAGGGCTGGGGTTCGTTCGCGCGGTTCAACAGCTCCTCATGGTGCTGGCGCAAAGCGGCAACTCGTTGTTCAAATGTTGACATGTATAGTTTTTAATGATTGATGTCCTTCAGCATAAGTACATTTTTACTACGTACCATTTCCAGGAACGATTCGGCGTTCTTCTCGCCTGGAGCAGGACCAAAGTATTCCTTGGGATAGTTACGCCAGAAGAGGAAATACGATAGCGGATACTTGTCTAACTGGGGTTTCAGCACACGCGACCACCAGGTGGGGTCTGTCACGTTTTTCAGTCCGCACTCAGTCATCGCCAATAGCTTTCCCTTCTTTTGCGTATAGTCGGTGAGCATCCGCAGGTCGCTGTTCACCTGGCGCACAAAGTCCTCTTCTGTACCCCATTGGTAGGCATCCAGCCCAATCAGGTCCACACGGTCGTCTCCCGGATAGCGTTCCAAGAACTGCTCTTCCGTACAGTTGCCGTCCAAGTTGGGCGAGTAGCTCCACACCAGATTGTCTAAACCCTCAAACAGCAGATAGTCCTGCAACATGCACCACAGTCCACGGAATTCCTTAGGCGTCGACTGCTTGGCACCCCACCAGAACCAACCTCCGTTGTTCTCGTGCCAAGGGCGGAAGATAATCGGGACAGGTCGGCCGTCCTTCGTACGCAGCGACTTCAGGAAATCGCCCACGCTCCGCATCCATCCTAAGAACTTCAGATGCTTCGAGCCGCCTGGCAGTATGCTGGCTATTACCGTACTATCCTTATTGTCCCACGCAGTACCACCCGTCAGCGGATTGCGCGGATGCCACGAAATGGTCACAATGCCGCCACGGGCCACATGAGCCAGCAGCTCCTCCCGAATCCGGGAAAAAGGAACAGAGTCAAGATTCTTTTCGTCACCCATCTCTATACCGCCCAGGTCGAAACCCATCACGGCAGGATAGTCGCCAACCACCTCCTTCACATCGCTGCGTCCCCGTTCCGGTTTCTGGGGGTCGGCAATACCCGACCACTTCAGACCATAGAACGGATCATCCTGATGACCCACCATATAACCTTTCTTCTGAAGATCTGCCAATCGGTTCAGCAAATCCTCCCGCGTCTGTCCATAAAGAGGCCCCACAAACAGGGCAGCAAAGAGTAGTAATGTGATTGTTTTCATTCAAGCAAGTAATAATTCGCTGCAAATTTAGGCATTTTTCTTGAATTACTCCTACCTTTTCCCCATTTTTTTCGTACTTTGCAAGAATTCGGGCTCTTTATTTATATAATGAATTTGGCTACCTCCCTCTACCGTAATGATATGTTGAATATAGGAATTTTACTCCCCTACAAAAGGTAATTCACCCAAATACTTGTCAAAGTCGCTTTGGAACAAACGATCCTGTACGATGCGGTACTTTTCAAATTCCGTCTCGGCATGTTCTTTGGCTTCTTCCGCTGTTACAGAACCTGCCGTTTGCAGCACTTCATTACCACCAGCCGCCAAGATAGTATCAATCTGTTTGGCCCAGTCCTCCATCGTCATTGGGATATGGCGCTTAGCCATACGTTCTGCCAATTCTAGTACACCATTCACCAACTGCCCCATATCTGCCAGTTCCATTTCCTTCAGATAATTCTTGGCTATCGACACATCTGTCTTGACAATTTTGCCGTCAGGTGCGTTTTCCCAGGTCGTCAACCCCATGTGTTCCTGTTCAGCATCAGCACGCTCAACTATTAACTCTGCGGCTGTTCGTCCATGAACGGCATAATGCAGACGATTGGTGCTCACCATCGTCTTATTCTGCATCATCTTGAAGAAGAGTCTTGTCGTTGGCGCATCACGATTGTAATCAATTGCTGTAGCATAGATGTCCGTCAGTTTCTGATAGAAACGTCGCTCAGACAGACGAATCTCGCGAATCTCTGCTAACAGATGTTCAAAGTAGTCCTCATCCAAGAACGTGCCATTCTCCATGCGTTTCCTGTCGAGCACATAGCCACGAATAGCATATTCTCGCAGTACACTTGTGGCCCATTGGCGGAACTGAGTTGCTCGGATGCTATTGACACGATATCCCACACTGATAACGGCATCGAGGCTATAGAACTGCGTCATATATTTCTTGCCGTCAGATGCAGTATGTGCAAATTTTGCACATACTGCACTCTCACTCAATTCACCAGAATCAAAGATGTTCTTTAAATGCTTTGTTACAACACTTCTATCACAGTCAAACAACATACCCATTGCCTTCTGGGTACACCATACTGTTTTGTCCTTATAGTACACCTCTATGCCCTGTTCCTTCCCCTCTATCTGAAAGATTAGGAACTCTGCCGTACTGTTTCTTATTTCTCTTCTTTTTGCCATATCTTCAATAACTATTATGTTGCGGGGGCTATTGTTTGTTAATACAGAGGAATGTATCTAGTGAAATGGATCAGCAGAACCGTCCCCATGATTCAATGTCTGCTCCATCCATAGCTTACTCTCGATTTGTTGCCTTTCCACTCGATCAAGACACTGGAAAATATGGGCATTTGCTGCCAGATAACGGCGCATACCAACAAAGGCATCCATAATTCTGATACTGGTGTCAACTGCTTTTTGACTGGTCACAACAGCCGATAGCATCGATATTCCCTGTTCTGTAAAAGCGTAGGGTGCCGAAGAGGAGTGTTTTAAACTCTCGAACCGGTCACAATTTGTGACCAGTTCCTTCATTTCCTGTTTTGTCAATTGGAATCTAAACCTTTCAGGGAAACGAGCAACATTCCTCTTTACCTTTTGGTTTAGGACCTTTGTTTCTACCTTGTATAGCATCGCTATATCCCTGTCTATCAGCACTTGTTGGTCTCTTACAACGACAATTAACTTCGCGATGTCAATCTCTTCTTCAGGGGTTTTGATATTGGTAGACTGTAGTTTATTGCCTTCAGCTATGAGTTCGTCTATTGTCATATCTAATCAATCTTTATTATTTCGTCTATTTCTTGCATGATGCGCTCTGTCTGCTGGAGCACGTAGATGATGCGGCCATAGTGCTTCACTTCTTCGAAGCTCAAAGTCATGCCCTTGCGGTCTTTCAGCCATTTCTGAGCGGGCTGGTAGCCGCCAATGAAGAAGTTCCAGGCTGATTCAGGGACACCCTCAAAATATTGCTCTGCGTTGATATAGACGCGATTATCCTGCCAACGATAGCTGTCCACCTGCAACGTGCCTGCAACGATGTGTCAGGCACCTGTCCCTTGACACATAGACCACCTTCACCAAGGCCGTTTGCGAGGTTTTGGGCGTTGAGGATGTCATCACATCGCCCACATTTGCCATTGTCAATAAGTACAAAGTCCCTCCTATGACTCTATCTACCATTACGATTTCTATCGTATCCATAAGCAGGAAGAGGTCTACGCCCGTGGCTACATCACATTCTCCGACGACAAGCGCGTTTCAATTTCTAACTGGCTCTCTCGTTAGGTCAAAGAGCGTATCGGCATTAAGGACAAACCTCTAATATGACAGGGGCAGTCCCTTGTCATAAAATCTCATATATTTGATGTAGAATCTTGCTCAATCGCATCTTGCATCTTCTGCTGGAGCAGGGCTTTGTCGGGCAGACAGAGCTGATACTCTGCTACCATCGTGGGTGAGAGGCTGCGGCTTAAAGCGTATTCTACTACCGTATCGTCCTTGTCCTTACAGAGAAGGATGCCAATGCTGGGATTCTCCTTGGATTTCTTGACATCACGGTCAAGGGCTTCAAGATAGAAATTCAGTTGGCCGAGGTGTTCTGGCTTGAATTTCTCCATCTTCAATTCGAAGGCGACAAGACATTGCAATTCGCGATGATAGAACAACAGGTCGATGCGGAAATCGCTGTTACCTACTTGTAGACGGAACTCTTCGTCAATAAACAGAAAGTCCTTGCCAAGTTCTAAGATGAATTTCTTCATCTGCCCAACGAGGGCTGCCTTCATGCTGTCCTCATGCTCGTACTCCTTGCCACCTATAAACTCCATCACATATTGATCGCGGAATAGCTGTTCTGCCTGTGGAGCAATTTCTCTCAACACTGGTGAGAGTTTTGGAGTTCCTAAGGCGTTACGCTCATAAAGGGCACTGTCTATTTGACGATTAAGCTGGCGTTTTGTTAGTCGCTCGTTAACGCACAGATGAAGATAAAAAGACCTTTCTTCCATTGACTTGGCGCGACTCAGAATGATCAGATTGTTCGTCCAACTGATTTGTCTCACCAGTGGTGAGAGTTTTTCGTCTTCACCCTTATAAGTCTCGTAGAACTGCTTCATGCGCCACAGGTTCTTGTCTGAAAAGCCCTTTGTCTCAGGCGAGGATTTCTCAATATACTCAGCCAATTGCTTCACTACACCGTCACCCCATTCAGACACGGCAATCTTGTCGGAGATATAATGCCCGACACGCCAATAGAGATCTATTAGAGAGGCATTTGCCAGTCTTACGACTTCGCTCCTCGTGTGCTGAATCATCGACACGATTTCCGCAAACTGTTCATTCCGATTTTGTGCGACTATATTCATATTTTATCTTTGCCATATCTTTTTTAGTTATTCTTTCCCAACACTGGGCATTCTGTGTGCAAATATAATCAAAAATATCGAGGATATGATGATTCATGAACATAAATTAAGAAAAAGACACATTATTGAATTGGTGCGACAGCGTCGCACCTTTTTCATTCATTGATTCATCCGACTGCGACGGATGAATTGGGAAATGGAACAACTCTGCAATTTGAGGATAATACAAATAGAAATTCCTTGATACTTTGAATAGTGTCAAATTCAATCCTTTCGTATTCACACTTTCCTCCAATCGCTTCAAAAGGCGGTCGTCATATTTCGCTCTGTCGCTGCCTCCCTGCTCGTACTCTACAATATAACAGCCAATAAGCCAGTTGCGTAAAGTGGCCATCTGATTAACTGCACGAATGGCACTAGCCTGAGCTGTCTGGTGGGTTTGAAGAACAAAGGCAGACAAATCGTCGAAAGACGGGCTGTGCTTCTTCGCCCATCCCTCAACTATCTTTGTTAGCGACCCAGGGGTTGATTCTGTATAGTGTTGTATCTCCATATCGTTTTTAGTTATTCTATCCCAACTTTGGGCATTCCGTGTGCACATATAATCAAAAATATCGAGGATATGATGATTCATGAACATAAATTAAGGAAAAGATTCAATTTACAAAGTGGGCCACTTGGTAATACTAACTGGTATGACAGGGGACAGTCCCTTGTCATAACATCCACTGGACGTGAACTCTTGCCAATCTTTACCCAATCATCGCGAAAGCTTGGATTCTTGAAGTGTCAAGCGACCAAGGTCGAGCGAGTCAGTATGTAAACATAGCCAGGTTCTTTGTTGTTCATAATTTGCTATCTTTTGGTAGTTTTTGAGATTCTTTAAGCTCGTTGGGCGCCTTTAGCCAAAGCTATCATTTTCGTGACCTCACGAAAATGGTCATCAATGCTGACACCCAGCGTTTTACAAGATTCCATAGCACGCCCAATGGCTACTGCAAAATTCTCCCATCGAGCATAGCCTAACACTTGTTGCAACTCACGTGCATACCATACTTCTATAGAGTTTCCTTCATCGTCCTTGATATTCTTTGCTATCAAGTCGAAGGCCGATTTGTATTGTTGTATTTTCTGTATATCCATAGTCCAAATCTTCAATTCTATATCTTTGACAATAGGAACTGCTCGTATTCTCTAACCAACAGCTCTTTTATATCAACTTCCTTCAGACGGTTTATATCTTCCATACTTATAGTTTTATTCCACAAAGGTAGTGATTTATTTTCAATTGTTTTCCATTCTCTCCAAACAATCTGCAAATTTGGGCTGTAATTTGTTATTTTTAACGACTTTACCTCCATCTTTATGGTCTTTTGGTTAGTATACAAAGCAAATCAGGGAGCATCCTCTGACACAATTGAAAAAAGAAAAGACATGCAGTTGTTGCGGTGTTGCAGTGTTGCAGTTCTCAAAATGCTATTTCCAAAACCTGAAATTGTATCTATATTTATATATATATTTATATATATATAAATATAGAGTTAAAAACTGATTTTCATATAACCTATTTTTGAACTGCAACACTGCAACACTGCAACGCACGTGGTAGGGAAAACTCAAATTTTTTGCACGACAAAGTGGGCCACTTGGTAATGCTAACTGTGCCACTTGGTAATGCTAACAGTGCCACTTAGGATGACTAACTGACCCAGTTTGTCACTCCACCAATCCGACTGCTGTTTTAAGCGGGAGTAAGCGGACTTTCCCACGGAGTAAACTTTTTGCTCCCAAAACAATTCGTATACTACAAGTAAAATCCTAATATTCTAGGCTTGCTATTGCATTTTTAACATTAGGGCAACTCAGGAGGGGTAATGCCTTTTCTGTGGAGTGACACACAAAGATGCTCCGTCTCGGAAGAAAAAACAAACGAATTTGTTTTGTTCTTCGCTCGACTTTTCGTACCTTTGCGCCCAAATCACAGCATGAGTATGGAAATAAGGATTAACAG
>CADBHI010000112.1 GCA_902794405.1 uncultured Prevotellaceae bacterium | reverse complement strand
TTAATAAATTATTGAAAAACAACCAAATACGAAGACAACTTTCTAATGGCGACCATTAGAAATGGATCAAAGCCTGGCCTAACGACCGTTTTGGGTTTATATATCCTTTTACCCCGCCCCCTGCCCCGCCCCTAAATAGGGGTGGGGAGTTGAGGGGAAAGTATTTTGTGTCTGAATTTGTTGGAGATTTATGGTTCCTTTATTATACTCCCCACCCCTTAGTAAGGGGCGGGGCCGACTTCCACAACTCCCCACCCCTTAGTAAGGGGAGGGGCTGGGGGCGGGGTCAGGACTCGGCTTTGCCGCTTGCCAGAGCAAGAGCATCTCTTCTTGAGAATAATGGGGAATAGGTATTTTTAACGCCCAAAGCGTACGCTATTCCAAAATAAATGCTTATCTTTGCCGTCGAATTGCGAAAAGATAAAAGTCATGGCAATATCCATTCTCAACAAGATAGAATACCTCGTCCTGCTTGTGGCGGCCTTTGCTGCTCAGAGCAAGATCAGCGAGGCCGAGGCCTACCGCTACCTCAGCCGCTACGGCGCGCTGGCCCTCTGCGAGAACTATCGATATCGCGACAATCGACCTCACCCTGTCGAAGCCTAATAAAGACTTCGGTCGCGCTTTCTATCTCTCCGACGACCGCCAGCAAGCACTGGAGATGGCCCAGTTCCGCGCAGAGTTCGAGGAGACTGAGCCAGTGGTCAACGTCTATGAGTTCGACGAGGCGTTCTTCCACGAGTTCCGTTACAAGCGCTTCGAGGCTTACACCGAGGAGTGGGCGCACTTCGTCTATGACCACCGCACCGAACCACACGGTAGGACGCTCCACGACTACGACATCGTCTATGGTCCCATCGCCAACGACCGCGTCGGTGCACAGATTGCCCGCTACAAGCAGGGCTACATCACCTTCGACGAGTTTCTGCGCCGCATCCAGTACATCAAAGGCATCACCTTCCAATACGCCTTCTGTACACAGCAGGCTATTGAAAAACTGACAAAGGTATGAACGTATCTCAGGCAGAATTCCAGAATATGAAGGAGGAGATTGTGAAGGATCTCATCGCCCGTCTGATGGACGAGCGTGGCCTCACGATGCAGCAGGCTTTCGATGCCGTCTATACCTCGCGCCTCTTCCTGAAGCTCAGCGACCCCAAGACCGGCCTCTATTTCCAAAGCTCCGGTTATGTGTATAGCTTCCTCGAAAGCGAACTGAAGACAGGAAGCGTGAAGTGAGCAACGAGAAACAGTACAACAAGCGGATAGGCCAACCGACTGGCGGGACTATCCGCTTTTTCAATAACGAAGAGAACGAGTGGACGGAAAAGATATTCGGGAGACTGGCACTGGCGATTCAGTGTCGGCCTCCAGAATGTTAATTGCACAAGTTCTCATTCTAAACCATTGAACACATCTATCATTTGGCGGGTAATTTTCGGTAGAGATTCCATTAGGCTGTCCAAATCATTATCTTCAAGGAAGAATATCAACACCTCGCTTTCCTTCGTGGCTCTATTCTCAACCTTTCCGGGATGTAATGTAGGCATAGTAGCGACAAATTCGTTAGCCTCCCTACGCAGAATCTCCAACCGGTGCATCTTGTAGGTTATTTCCTCTTCCGATGGTTCCGCATACTGATTCAATCGGATATAGAACTTTCCAGAACGAATATCCACCCGCCAGAATAAGCCTTCCCAGTATCCATTCTCCTTTCTCGCAATGTCTATCTGCGTCCATGGCCGTCCAAAACTGGTATCGTTTCTAATTTCAAGATACGGAACACCCTGTTTCGTCATGTTCTCCACGATGGCATCGCATAGGTATTTCTGAGCATCTGCACTCCAAAGGACATTATAGTCATGCTTCACGAAGATTCTCTCATGATAGGAATTGATTTCCTGCACAAACGTGACGGTGATATACTCGTAGTACATTTGTATCAGCGGGTGCAAGCCGACCATCTTTTCCAACGTGGACGACATCATGTTGGCATTGATGATCTCATACCGCTCGCGGGATACCTCTTGCTCCTCCTGTGAATTCACATACGCCAGTTTGTAGTAGAAGTAGCGGTAGCAGTTGGGGTAGGTTTCCTTGTATCGGGCTAATTGTCCGCTGTGGGGCATGCTCCAAGTTTTGTCCTCAAACAATACCATCTGTTGTTCGTCATTGTCCTCAAAACGGAATGTCAGTAGTACATCAACATTATTCTCTTGACGTTTCAATTCAACAGGGCCAATAGCCCTGCCACAATCCTCTTTCTTCAATATCAAACTATCGAAGAATGTCTGCTTATAAACCATGTATTCCTTATCAGAGTCAAGGAAATAAATGAGCCATACAAGGAAAGCATCCGTCGTCAGTTCCTTGGGGGCATGAAAGAAAATGTTTGTTTTAGTTTCCATAATTGTCACTATTTTAGTATGCAATCAATCCTTTGCCTGTTTCCAAAGCCGCAGCAATAGCTTCGGATATTTTCATTCCCGTTTCTAATTCAATCCATAGCCATTGGCCATTGGGATTACATTCCAAAAACACATATTCTCCCGACGGAGTAACTATGAAATCAAAAGCTCCAAAATTGAGTTTCATCAAACGGAGGAATTGCAAACATTTCTGGGAAATATCGTCGGGAAGCGTAAAGGGAGAATATTTCAATCCCTTATCATCCCCTTGGCGCCAATCAATTCTTCCACAGTCATCAGCCAAATGTTGAGATTCTATTTTGCAACAGAATACTTTTCCTGCAACAACTGTTACTCGAAGTTCAAATGCTTTTGGAATATAATTCTGCACAAAAGAAACCGTCTGCGTGAATGCTTCTTTGGGCGCACTCATGATGGCCTCCGAAAATACTTTCTGAGTGTAGAACACATATTCTTGCTCATCTTCCTCATTCCAAACCCCGTTGCTGTCTATGGGCTTCAAGACCAGTTCGTCAAATTGCTTTGCCATAGCAATTATATTCTCCTGACAATTTGAGAAGCAAGTATTTGGTACATTCAGACCAACAAGTAAGGCTATGCGCATCTGTTCCATCTTAGAACTGGCGAGACCATCGAACTTGATACTCCCAAGGGATGGTTTATTTGCGATGTAAGAACGAAGGAATCGTAGAAATCCTATTGCCTCTTCAAGATTATGCTTGTTAATGGCTTCAGTTCCATTGATTGGCAGTTCGCTTGGCCTTTCTGGCCGTCTGTCCCAAACTGTAGTCAGATTCACCTCGTCTAATCGCAAACCTGTTTGCCTGTTCGTTATATAGAAATGGGTATTGTCGCTGTCATTCCACCAGCAGAATTCATAATCCGTCAATAGCGATTCTGTGTTTAAGCGGAACACTGGGATGTTTCGCTTATTCAAAATTTCAATGACAGGAGTTGGATGTACATCCTCCTTGTTGGTAATGACAAGAATCATTTTGATTTTTGGTCGTCTATTTCATTCTTTTGGTCTGATTTAGAAGATTTCTGGCCACTGGAGAGTTTTATAGCGGTAGTACGCCATCTTAAACTACGTGTACCCACAGTTCCACATTCCATAGAAACTGTTTGCGATACGGGGTCATACACAACTTTTGTTTCACACTCTACTATCTCAATTGCTGTCGGCTTTGTGCAACCCATCAGCAACGGCATTGGAACGCCGTTCATTCTTGTTTGATTGTAAGTCATAATAGTAATAATTTAAATTAAACCTTATCTGGTGTCTATTTATAATGCGGGGGAGTGTCTTTCTCCAGAAGGATTCCTCAAGCAACGATTTGCTGTCAATTCCTTGATGTTAGGGAATTTCCTTCCGCAGTACTTGCACACGTAGGAATCCTTTTCCGTTCCTTCATATAATTTGTGATTCCCATTAGATCTATTACACCGATTACTCGTTAAGTCACGGATAGAACTGAATTTAGCACCGCAATTTTCACAATAAAAAAATTGCGGCTTATTCTGGTGCGGATTATTGCTGCTGGTTGTTGTGGGGTTTGGTGTATCTTGCGTATCAAAGAAAGTGCTGGCAGCCTGTCGCTCCGCAGCCTGTAGCTCCGCGGCCTGTTGCCTTGCTGCAAGTGTACCTGGCGGCACTTCCTTGAAGTTACAAACCTCGACGTCCTTCTTCGACAGTAGATTTCCGTCAAAGTCATAGATGTCCGTGGTGCGCTTACCGTCGCCATAGCGGTCAACATCGTAGGAAAAGCAGGATAATTGCTTTGTACCTTCGTCTACGTCATACCAATTGCAAGTGGTAAACTTCTTGAATTTCTGAGTCTTCAAGTCGTAAAGTTGCACGTATGCTTTCGGCAGGTCGCCATCCTCAATAGTTGCATTGTGGCCAAACATAATATTTTCTTTGCCAGCACCAATGATTGATATTGGGGCATCATAGCCATCCACTGTGGGAATGACAATGCTCTCCGACTTTTCCGTTTCTGCATTATAGCAGAAGAATTCGTCAATGCTCAGCCCCCTGTAATAGACCAGATGCTCGGCTTCATTTTCCACTTGAACCAGCAGTTCACAGGAATCAGGCAGATTGCGAATGAACTCAGTAGATAATTTATGATAGTCCTTCTTACAAGAAACCATCATACTTGTTGCGCAGACAATGGCAACAATCATTAAAATAATCTTTCTCATATTTTCATAATAATTATGTTAGACAAATATTATTCTAATTTCAAAAATAACCAATCCAAACTCCAACTATAAGTTCGATAAAAACAACTATCAGACCATAGAACAACCATCCAAGAAATAAAGTCTTAAAGAAAAACTTCCATTCACTTTTCCACAGGTTAATGGAACTCGTCCAACGAATAAATCCACTTGAAATCATTTCATCAAAATTTGCCTTTGCAAATCTTGCTGTAATAATTGCTGGGATAAGCCCCACTATTGCAGCCACAATCCAAATGGTGGTGGGGATGTATTTTATGAGACCACCCCTAGACGAATAACTAGGGTCTAGGACAGAACCTAAAGCCAATCCCCCAAGAATAGACACAATAATAATTAGTACAAGTAATTGATTCACCAACCAAAGGCAAAACATTCTCATAAGCTTATATTTTTAACCCTCCAGCTACCACAAAGGCCTTTAATTGTTATGAAGCGTGGAGCTGATTTACCACGTCTTCTAATGGAGGTCGTGAACGCGCGAACCGTTATCACTGTCCTTGCATATCATAGAAGTTTCTCACGTTTCCATTAGCAAGTCGAGCATAACGCTTCGTTGTTTCAATATGTCTTGTTCCGAAGAACGCTGCAAAATTACACAAAATTATTCAATTCTCGTACATCTGACTGTAAAATTTACATAAAATGTGATGGATTTGTTCATTCTAAATCAAGGGACGGTTCTCTGATTCGTTTTCAGAGGATTGTAACGGATCAAAGAACCGTCCCTTGATTCATGGCATTGAATTCCATCCATTTTTCTTTTAATCGAAACAAAAATTTGATAACTGGATGTCGTTTCCAACTTAATTTATATTAAAAACAGACACATTCTGCAAGAAAAACGTGCAAAACGACCGTAAAGTCATGAGAAATTTTTAATTTTGCAAGCAAAATTTGCAGAACGTGCTGTATAGTCGTAATGCGATGAGTGCTCTAACAATTAGTGTTTAACAACTAAAATATCGAAATAAGTAGCTTCGTTAGCCGCCGCCCAGGCCGCTGTTGAGGAGTAAATAGTACTTTCTCTCATAACAGTTGGGTGTAACTTCCTTTGCTCAAGGGGTTGCACCTATTTTTGTTCCTTAGTACCTTAAATTATAAATATTCTAACATTATGCGAAAGACAATGCTTCTGGCGATGCTGACCTTTATGGCAGTCGTCGCATTTGCTCAACGGACGCCCACGATGGGTTGGAGTTCGTGGAACACGTTTGCCCTCAATATCAACGAGGAGCTCATCAAGGGCCAGGCCAATGCTATGCGCCAAAACGGGCTACAGAAGGCCGGCTACCTCTATATCAACATCGACGACGGCTATTGGGACGGTCGCGGCGACGACGGTCATCTGCGTCTGAACACCAAGCTGTTTCCCAACGGTATGCGACCGTTAGTGGACTATATCCACAAGCTCGGCATGAAGGCAGGTATCTACAGCGATGCCGGCGATAACACCTGTGGCAGCGGCAACCGCAACGCATGGGGCATCGGCGTGGGCTTCGCGGGCCACGAGGACCAGGACTGCAAGCTCTACTTCATCGACTGGGACTTCGACTTCATTAAGGTCGACTACTGTGGGGGTGCTCACATGCGCCTCGACGAGCGCGAGCAGTACACCAAGATATCGAACGCTATCAAGAACTGTGGCAAGAAAGACATCGTCTATAATATGTGTCGCTGGGCATTCCCTGGTACATGGGGCGCCGACGTAGCCGACAGCTGGCGTACGACGGGCGACATCTACGATGCTTGGAAGAGCGTGAAGGGCATCCTGGCCGAAAACCTCTACCTCAGCGCCTACTGTCACGACGGCCACTACAACGACATGGACATGCTCGAGGTAGGGCGCTCGATGTCGCAGGTCGAGGACGAGACGCACTTCGGCCTTTGGTGCATCATGTCGTCGCCGCTGCTCATAGGCTGTGACACCCGCAACATCCGTCCTGAGTCGCTGAAGCTGCTTTGCAACCGCGACCTCATTGCCCTGAATCAGGACAAGCTGCACCTGCAGGCCTACGTAGCCGAGAAGCAGGGCGAGTGCTTCATCCTGGTGAAGGATATCAAGAAGCGGAATGGAAAGGAGCGCGCCGTCGCCATCTACAATCCCAGCGACAGCGAACAGACCGTACGCCTCAATCCTGCCACGATTGACCTTGGCGGCGCCATACAGTATTTTGACTGCTTTGCCCAGCAGTACTATCTTTACGACATGAACCCCATCTCTCTGACCATCCCTGCTCACGGCACAAAGATTTTCCGTGTGAAAGGTCAGAAGCGCTTGGAGCGCAAGGTTTATGAGGCTGAGACGGCATACATCCCCACTTATCAGGAACTGCGCAACAACCAGGAGGTGAAAACGGGCGTTTATACTGCCGTGTCTGAAGCCAGCGGTGGTTACAAGGCCGGATGGCTGGGTGGCCGCGAAGGTAACAACATCCAGTGGAATGATGTTTACGTGAAGAAAGCCGGCACACGCCAAATGACCATTACTTACTTCTGCGGCGAGGAGCGCACAATGGACCTGACGGTCAACGGACAGCGTATCACTACGCTGAAGGCGAAATCGAACGACTGGAACCACCCAGCCACCATCACTGTTGACGTGAACCTCAAGAAGGGTCGCAACAGCATCTGCCTGAGTAATGACAGTGCGTGGATGCCTGACATAGATAAGATGGTGATAAACTGAGCAACTGGAGGAACTGGGGGCGTTGACAGTGTATGCCTATGAAACGATTATCCATTATCATACTCAGTAAATCAAGGGACGGTTCTCTGATTCGTTTTCAGAGGATTGTAACGGATCAAAGAACCGTCCCCTGATTCACCTGATTCACCGCGTTCGCATCACTAAAGGCATTCGTGGCGTATGGGAGTGGCGAATTAATTGACTAAGCCTGTAGAAAGATTTGATACCGCTGGGCCTATGACTTAATTTGTCTAAGTCATAGACTTGGCACAACTAAGTCATAGACTTGGCATGCCTGAGCCATAGGGTTGAATACAAGTAAAAAATCCTGATACGGTCGGCTCGCTGGGGGCTCGATGAAGAAAATGTAACTTTTGCGTATATGGGGGGCTGAGGTGGTGTGTCGTGCAGAAATGTGGTGCTTATAAGTTGTATAATCCTCTACACCGATAACACTCTTCTGCGCTGATTTTACACTTGTTAACCACAACTGTTTTTCATGGTTCCCGCATAAACACAGGGGAAGTGAAATGTTGCATGTTGCATGTTGCATGTTCTTTTTTTGGTTCGAAAGATAATTTATATATTATATATATTATAATATATATAATATATATAATATATAAAAAGTAAAATGTAATATAAAATCAAAATTTTCATTTCGATTTTAGTAAAAAAGAACATGCAACATGCAACATGCAACATTGAAAGTGATGTTCCGTGTATTAAACAGGATGAAAAATGTTGACACGGAGAAGGGGAATGGAAAAGATGTAACGATCACACTGTGACCATGTGACCGCAGGATGTCTTTTCCAAATTTTTTCTTCCTTTTTCTTTGTAGTTTCCCCACTTCTTTGTATCTTTGCACCTAAGTAAAAACGTACAGATGAATATCGTATCACTTGTAGGGCATATTCATCATGTGCAGGATGACTGTAGTATAAAGCTATAAATAAATGTCAACTGAAGATTTACAGAAACGGACAACCGTCAATATACAGGAGAAGGCAAACCTGATTTGGGCCATTGCCGATAAGCTGGTGGGAACATACAAGCCCCACGAATATGGTAATGTCATCCTGCCCATGTGTGTTATCAAGCGCTTCTCTGATACGCTGGCACCTACCAAACAGTCGGTGCTGGATGCCAATGCGCTTTGCGAACAGCGCGGATTGGCAGTACGTAAAGGATTCCTGACCACAGCCTCTGGCTACGATTTCTATAATGTGTCGCCTTTCACCTTCGAAGGCTTGCTCTCCGATGCCGACAATATTGCAGATAACTTCCGTAGCTACCTAAACCATTTTTCGGAGAATGTGGTGGATATCATCGAGAAGTTTGATTTTGACAAGGAAATTACCAAGCTCGACCACAACGGTATTCTTTACAACGTCATTCAGGAGTTCTGCAGCAAAAAGGCCTATATGGGTGCTGATGAGATTAGCGCTGTGGATATGGGCTACATCTTTGAAGAGTTGGTACGCAAGTTCTCTGAGAGCTACGACGAGCAGGCTGGAGCACACTTTACGGCACGAGATATCATCTATATGATGGCTGAACTCTTGGTGGCTCCACAGCGTGAGCAGTTGGAGCAGGAGGGCGTGACGGCTAGCGTCTATGATATGGCAATGGGAACCAGTCAGATGTTGGACTGCTTGTCGGAAAAACTCCTTGAGATTGATCCTGAGGCACAGATTACTGAGTTTGGACAGGAACTGAACGAACAGACCTTTGCTATTGCTAAGGCCAACGTGCTCATTAAGGGTGGCGATGCCGACAATATGCGTCATGGTAACACCCTGAGCGATGACAAGTTTGAGGGCTATACTTTCGACTATATCATCTCGAATCCTCCCTTCGGTATTGAGTGGAAGAACGAGAAAAAGACCGTTGAAGAGGAACATAAGCGTGGCGATATGGGCCGCTTTGCACCAGGTTTGCCAGCTATTGGCGACAGTCAGCAGCTGTTTATGCTCAATGGTATCGCTAAGCTGAAAGATACTGGACGTATGGCGATTATTCAGAATGGCAGCCCACTGTTTAAGGGCGATGCAGGTAGTGGCGAGAGTAATATCCGAGGTTATCTGCTGGATAACGACTGGCTCGAAGCTATTGTGCAGATTCCTAACGACATGTTCTACAACACTGGTATTGCCACTTATATCTGGGTGGTGACCAAGGATAAGGCACCAGAGCGCACAGGCAAGGTGCAGCTGATTGATGCCAGCAAGTGCTGTGAAAAGCGCCGCAAGTCATTAGGCAACAAGCGCAATGAGTTTACTGACCGTTGCATCGACCTGATTAGCAAAGCTTATCTGGCTTTTGAGGATGGCACGTACGAAGATGGCGAACTGGTGGTAGAAAGCAAGGTGAAGGACTGCGACGACTTCAAGTTTACCAAGGTAGCCATCAAACTGCCCAACAAGGGAAAAGATACGGAGAATGTACCCTTTAAGGAAGACATCGAGGCCTATATGCAGAAAAATGTGTATCCCTATGCGCCTGAAGCCAAGGTAGATATGAAAGCCAGCAAAATAGGTTATGAGATACCTTTCACTCGCGAGTTCTACAAGTATGTAGCCCCTCGCAAGAGTGATGAGATATTTGCCCATCTGCAAGAATTGGAGAAACAGGAAACAGCATTGATGGCTAAAATCATGGGACGATGAATCAGAATAGTCAGAATAATCAGAGTAATCAGAATTTTCAGAGTAATCGGAGTATTCAGAATACTCAGAACAGTCAGAGTCAGAAGATAACTTTTCTTCCTCAGCATGGTCATTATCGCCACCTGCGAGTCTATCAGGTGACTGAAATGATCTATGACATTACCTTTTACTTTACTCAGCATTATTTACAGAAAGGTGACCGTACGATTGATCAGATGGTACAGGCTGCCCGTTCAGGCAAGCAAAACATTGCTGAGGGCAATCAGGCAGCTGCCACTTCCAGCGAAACAGAGATAAAACTGACCAATGTGGCGAAGGCAAGCTTGGAGGAACTGCTTGATGACTATGAAGACTACTTGCGTGTGCGCAATCTGGAACAATGGGGCAACCTCCACCCCAGATATGAGAAGATGAGACTCTATGCTCGAAGCGAACAGATAAAAAAAGACTATGCTGAGAAGATACAGCGTATGAATGATGAGGAGATAGCCAATCTTTGCATCACTCTCATCCATCAGGCTATGTATATGCTCCACAAGCTGTTGGCAACCATGCAGGACCGCTTTGTAAAAGAGGGTGGTATCAAAGAGCGCATGTTCCAGAGCAGAATCAACTATCGGAATGGCCAGAATAATCAGTGGAATCAGAATGGTCAGAACAATCTGAGTAATAAGAATAATCAGAATCACTAACCCATGGCAAGAGAATATAAAGATAGCGGTATAGAATGGATTGGCCAGATTCCGAAGGAGTGGAAACTTCCACGACTAAAGAATGTTGCAGAATTACATGGTCGAATTGGTTGGAACGGATTGCGCTCAGATGAATTCGAGGAGAATAGTTATGCGTATTTAGTAACAGGTCAGGATTTTAAAACTTCTGAGATTGTTTGGAATAATTGCTATCAAATTCGAAAAGAAAGATATGAGGAAGATCCTTTTATACAATTACATAATGGTGAAATCCTTGTTACGAAAGACGGAACTATTGGCAAAATTGCTATAGTTTCAAAAATGGACAAACCAGGTTGCTTAAATAGTGGTATTTTTGTTCTCAGACAAAAGAAAAACTCTTTTGTCCCAAAATATCTTTATTGGCAATTGTATTCCTCTCTCTTAAAAACATATAATGACTACATGAATTTGGGCGGAACAACCATTATACACTTGTATCAGAATGTATTTGAGAGAATGCCGCTTATATCTCCCTCTCTTCCTCTTCAGCAAAAGATTGCGGATTATTTGGATAAGGTATGTGGTGAAGTTGATGAGATAGTGTCATTACAAGAAACGATGATAGAGGAACTAAAAGCCTATAAGCAATCCGTCATCACCGAAGCTGTCACTCGCGGCCTCAATCCAAACGTCCCCATGCGCGATAGCGGCATTGATTGGATTGGAGAAATACCTGAGCATTGGGATGTTAGAAAAATAGGTCGTCTTTTCAGGTTAAGAGACGAGAAGAACTATAAGCCGATGGAAGAAGTACAACTACTTTCATTATATACAGGAATTGGTGTGTTCCCTCATGGAGAGCAGGAAGAAAGAGGCAATAAAGCCGTAACAGTCGAAGGATACAAAGTTGTTCATAAAGACGATATTGTTGTTAATATTATCTTGGCATGGATGGGAGCTATTGGAGTTTCTGATTATGATGGAGTAACGAGTCCTGCTTATGATGTTTATATTCCTGACATTCCGAAAGTAATACCTCATTTTTTTCATTATGTCTTTAGAACAAAGGGAATAGCAGCAGAATGCTACAAATATGGTCGTGGTATAATGATGATGAGGTGGCGAACTTATTCTTCTGAGTTCAAACAAATATCTGTACCTTATCCATCGATAGAAGAGCAACAACATATCGCCTCTTACCTCGACACCAAATGCTCAGAAATCGACTCTCTGATAGCTTTGAAGCAGGCGAAGATAGAGGAGCTGAAGGAGTATAAGAAGTCTGTGATATACGAATACGTAACAGGTAAAAAAGAAGTGTGCTGATATATGGAAACCAAAGAGAAGAACCTGGAGCAGGATATTGAGAGTTGGCTGCTGAAGGAAGGCGGCTACGTGAAGGGTACAATGGCGACGTACGACAATAAACGCGCCATTGATATGCCTGTGCTCATCCAGTTCATAGAGGCGACGCAACCCAAGCAATGGGAACGCTACAAAAACATCTATGGCGAGCAGGCCGAACACCAGCTCTACAAGATGTTCCAGAGCAATGTGGCCCAGAGCGGACTCATCTATGTGCTGCGAAATGGTATCAAGGATCGTGGCATCGGACTGAAGTTTGTGTATTTTGAGCCTGCATCAGGACTGAACGAGGAACTGGTTGAGAAATACCAAGCCAATATCCTGACAGAAACACGCCAGTTCTTCTATTCTACTGAGAACAAGAACTCCATTGATATGGTGCTGTCAGTAAACGGAATACCTGTGGTGACACTGGAGCTGAAAAACCAGTTTACAGGCCAGACGGTGGAGAACTCGAAGCACCAGTACATATACGACCGCGACCCCAAGGAACCGCTGTTCCAATTCAATAACCGCATATTGGCTTACTTTGGCGTAGATTTGGAAGAAGTGGTGATGACCACCAGGTTGGAAGGTGATAAGACGCGTTTCCTGCCATTCAACCAAGGAAGCAACGGAGCTGGCAATATTGGTGATGGTGGAAATCCTGAGAATCCCGATGGCTATCCCACATCGTATCTGTGGGAGAAAGTGCTGCGCAGAGATATGCTGCTGTCGCTGCTTCAGCGATACATCAGTATGCAGGTAGAGACGAAAGTAAAGTTGGAAAAGGGAAAGAAGGTGACGCTGAAATCAGCCAAGATCATCTTCCCACGCTACCACCAGTTGGATGTGGTAGAAAAACTGGTGGCTGACACCAAGGTCAGCAAGGAGGGTAAGAGCTATCTGTTGCAGCATAGTGCTGGTAGCGGCAAGTCGAACTCTATAGCTTGGTTGACCTATAGGCTCTCATCGCTGCATAATGATGAGGATAAAGAGATGTTCCAATCGGTATTTGTGGTGACAGACCGCCGCATACTGAACAATCAGTTGCAGGAAACCATTCTTGGTTTCGACCACAAGCAGGGACAGATAGAGACGATTACAGATAGCGATAATTCGTCGAAACTGAAGGATGCCATCAACGACAAGAAACGCATCATTATCACCACTATCCATCGTTTCCCACTGATTTATAAGGAGCTGGATGGACATGCGCAGAAGAATTTTGCCATCGTGATAGATGAGGCACATAGTAGTCAGAGCGGAAAGAGTGCAGAGAAGCTGAAAGAGGCGCTGGCTGATACAGATGAGGCACTGAAGGAAATGGCTGCATGGGAAGAGAAGACGGAAGAGGAACTGAAAGACAGCATGGACGTGATGACAGAAACGCTGTTGGCGCAAGGCAAACATAAGAACCTGTACTTCTATGCTTTTACGGCTACGCCTAAGCCCAAGACCTTGCAGACGTTTGGTGTGATGAAGGCTGATGGCACCTACGATGCCTTTCATCATTACTCTATGCGACAGGCAATAGATGAAGGATTCATCTTGGACGTACTGAAATACTATACCACCATCGAAACCAGCTATGAGATAGCCAAGGCAGTATCAGAGAATCCTGAGTTTGAGGAAATACCAGCCACGATGGCCATCAAACGCTATCACGATGAACATGGTTTCGTGTTGCAGCAGAAAGTGGAGGTGATGGTGGAGAAACTGCGCGAGATAACCCTCTCGAAGATTGACGGACAAGCCAAGGCGATGATTGTGTCGCCATCGAGAGCGCATGCTGTGAGATATCTGTTCTTGCTCAGAGAGTACTGCAAGAAGATGGGCTATACGGATGTGCATCCCCTGGTGGCGTTCTCTGGTACTGTGAAGTATCAGGGTGAGGAGTATACGGAGAGTAAGTTGAACAGCACGGCGGAGCAGCATATCTCAGAAAGACAGTTGCCGCTGTTCTTCAATAGTGAAATGTATAATGTGCTGATAGTAGCTGATAAGTATCAGACAGGCTTTGACGAACCGCTGCTGCACACCATGTTTGTAGACAAAAAGCTGCGTGGCGTAAAGGCTGTGCAGACGCTGTCGCGATTGAACCGCAGTTGTAAGGGGAAGACAGATACCTATATTCTAGACTTCATCAATACGGCAGATGGCATCAAAGCTTCGTTCCAGCCGTTCTATGAAGAGACGCTGCTGAGCGATGCGGTAGATGTGAACGTGGTGTATGAGTACGATACAGAACTGAAGAAGTATCACCTGTGGAATACGGATGATGAGGAAAAGGTGTATCAAATCTACGCCAAGCGCAAGCAAGGGGATAAGGATATGGGGAGGTTGGCGTCAGCTTTGAAGTCCGCTTTATCAGCTTATGAGATATTGGTAGAGGACGAGCAGTTCAAGGTACGATCGTTGCTGAAGAACTTCATCCGTTTCTATGCGTATATGGCACAGGTAGTTCGAACATTCGACAGAGAACTGTATAAGACTTACATCTTTGCAGAATATTTCTATCGGATTATCCCAAAGAAGGGACATAAACCTGTTGATCTGGACAACAAGTTGGCTTTAATCAATAATAAACTGACAGAGACTTTCTCTGGCGCTATCGAACTGAAGCCCACAGAGAAGGACAAGACCGTGAATCCAGAAAAGGGTACGCAAGGCAAGAAACCTGAGGTGAAAACAGATCTGCTGGCCAACATTATTGAGAAGATTAACATCATGTATGCAGGCAAGTTTACAGAGGCCGACAGGGTGATTGTGGAGACCATCTACGACAAGATGCTGAAATCTAGCAAGAGCCTGAAAAAACAGGCCAAGAACAACGATGCGCAGATGTTTGAAACCAGCATCTTCCCCAAGGAGTTCGACAAAGTGGCGCAGGCTTGCTATATGGAGCAGATGGATGCGTTCTCAAAGCTGTTTGAGGACGAGCAGTTCTATAAACGCGTGATGGGAGAAATGGCTAAGGCTATGTATCTGAATTACAGGAATAGTGCATTAGGTGAAACAAGCACTCCTCAAAGGAAAAAGCCAGAAGAGATTAGGCTTATCCCTCCTGGCACGATACTGAACGACATCAATAACGACAACGATGTGCGTCGTCTGGTTCATAATATGATGGAGCTAGATGAAGGTACCACTATTTTGCAGATTGTTGTGGAATGTCAGAAAGAGTTCCAAGAAAAGTATTTCAATATGAAGGTCAACGACTGGCGCCACTTGATACGTGACTACGTCAGAAAGGTAACAGAACGTCCAAACCTTCATGAGGAAGAGGTGTTTAGGTATGTGATGACTGGATGAATGTGACGAAGGGTCAGCGTCTCACTCTGGCAGCAGAATACTACTGCACCCGCTAGATCCTGATGATGACGCGACAGAACAGAAGCCTGACAAAGCGTATATGTAGATGTCTGATGGAAGATGTAATAGAAAACTCGATATAATGAATATTTTCCTTCCAAAATATTTGGGTATTTGGAATAAATATATTACTTTTGCGGCATGAACGAAGATGTTAGAGAAACTTTCCACTCTGCGGAGTACGATGAATACTACGCTAGCCTTGATGCTAAGCATTCTTGAAAAAGGACGCCAAGCAATATAAGGGTGAGATAGAAACCGCCCGTCAGATTTTGAACAAATATATCCAAGGAGGACAAGAAGATGATAAAGCTTGACGAAAAAAAACTGGCCGGGCTGAAAACCGGTTCACAGCATTTGGCCGAGACGTATGGTGAGAAGGGAACTCCCAGCCGTGAGGAGTTTGAGGCAAAGGCCAAGGCTTGGTACTATGCCGAGTTGCTACGTGACGAGCGCAAGCGCCAGAAACTGACTCAGCAGCAGTTAGGTGAGCGCATCGGCAAGAAACGCGAATATATATCTTCGCTTGAGCAAGGACAGACTGATATGCAACTCTCTACGTTCATGCTTATTGCGAATGCATTAGGACTGAGATTCTCATTGGTCGTTGGCTAAAAAGAATAGCGTGGACAGGTTAGCGTTTCGCAAAACAGTAGAATACTACGGCGCTTGCTGAATCTTGATGGTCGATTTTGACTTGGCAATGCTCTATGGAGTCCTCAATAAGCGCCTTAACGAACAGGTGAAACGTAACATAGAACGTTTCCCTGACGACTTTA
>CADBHI010000111.1 GCA_902794405.1 uncultured Prevotellaceae bacterium | reverse complement strand
ACTCATCAATGGTTCAGACACTGCTATCTCTGACACGACCAAGAACATGCTGTCGGAGGATTCTACGTTCAAGGAATATCTCATGCACTTTGTGAAGGAAGCTGATTTCAACATCTCCGACATCAAAATCAAAAAGATGGCTGCGCTCTTTGGACACAAGGTGGAGACGGAGCGAGGCGAAGAGGATTATGTGCTGCCTGAGAACAGTCAGAGTGCCGGTACAACTCGTATGGTGGAACTGGAATCTATCATCTACTCGCAACTGAAATGCCATGGGCTGTTGTGCGTCGATGAGTTGGAGGCTTCTATCCATCCGAACCTGATGGAGTATATGCTTACCCGCTTCGTCAACAAGAAGGATAATCAGTCGCAACTGATTGTTACTACCCACTACGACCCCATCCTGCGAGATATTGATGACATCTTCGGCAAAGATTCCGTCTGGTTTACGGAGAAGGGAAAGGACGGCAACAGCAACCTGTTCTCATTGGTTGAGTTCCGAGGGCTTAACAAGTTGTCATCCATCCATCGTGCCTACATGAACGGGCAGTTTGGAGCATTGCCTAACATCATCATGTAAGGAGGACTGTAAATGGCAAGAAAAAACCACTATTGAAGACAAGTAACAATTTAAAGAGAAATAAGCAAATGAACCAAGTTCCCGTCTATGATAGCCGCAAAATAGCCGCAAAATGAAAATGGCAAATCCTTGAAAGGCCGATAAATAAAGGTGTTTTTGGAGATTTCAACGTTTGTTTCCGGTTCTTGCCTTGCAAGCGTCCTGCGGCCGAGCGCTGAAGGTCTTGGGTTTGAATCCCAACGGGATCACGAAGGGGATCGGCGAAGCCAATCCCGTTTTTGAACGAAAAGACGAAGTCAATTCAACGGGATCACATACAAATAAAATGGACTTCGACGAAAACTTGTTTTCAGTTGAAGTCCATTTTGTATCAGAAGAATTTCACTATTTCATCAAGATTCTTTCTCTCTGGACGATTAGGCTCTTCGGCTCTATAGCCCAAAGAAATGACAGCCATGATCGTCTCATTCTCAGGAATGGCAAAGAGTTCTCTGAGCTTATCAGCTTCACGCATACCCATGATAAGTGTGTCGAAACCCATAGCCCTTGCCTTCAGGATCAGATAGCAGTTACTCAGACCGTTATCGTAGGCTCCCCAACCGTCACCAACCTCGTTGGTTTGATTGCCCTGGAAGAAACCAGACTTGCCGCGTTCAAAGGTTGAGACGATAAGTACCGGGGCATTCTTGATACGTTCCTTATTGCCACCAACCATATCCTGCACAGCCGCCAGTTTCTCTTCACTAAGGGCCACATAGTATTTAGTGGGCTGCTGGTTAGCCCATGAAGGAGCCTCTTGTGCAGCCTTGATAAGATCACGAACCTCTGCCTCAGTGATTTTCTTCGAGGCATCGTAGTTGCGGACACTTCTGCGTGAGGTTAATACTTCGTCGAAAGACGGTGATGACGTAGCGTTCTCGTTACTGTTGCCGTTGTAGCAACTTGTCATTAACAGTGCCATAAAAGCACCAAACATAATCTTTTTTGCCATAGCCTAATATTTTGTGAAGTTATACATGTAATATGCAGAATCTCATAAACTATCCTAATAATGAGGCCAAAATTACGAAATTTCGGGGAGAAATGATTAACTTTGTCTCTCGTTTTAAGAGAATTTGTGATATTATGGTAAGAAAAGCTGAAAAAAGAGACATTCAAGCTATTATAGGGCTGCTGCATCAAGTGGATATGGTGCATCATGTAATACGTCCTGATTTATTCAAGCCCAACACCACTAAGTATAATGAACAGGAACTTGAAGCCCTCCTTGCCGATGACAGCAAGCCTATCTTTGTCTATGACAATGGAGAGGTTTTGGGCCACGCTTTCTGTCAGGTTACTGAGGTGAAGGATGACAAGTTACTCCAGGACATCAAGACGCTGTATATTGATGATATTTGTGTGGATGAAAAGGCTCGTGGCAAACACGTCGGCAAGGCATTGTATGAGTTTGTCCGTGACTATGCAAAGTCCATAGGCTGCAGTAACATCACTCTCAATGTTTGGGAGGGTAATGACGCTGCACAAAGTTTCTACAGGAACATGGGAATGAAAGTACAGAAAACTGGAATGGAAACGATTTTGTGATATGATTCGATTGGAAAAATATAGAGTTTGGTTATTTTTGGCCGTCCTCACCATTTGCGGAACGGCCAGCTTTGCCTCGTGCTCTTCAAATGATGACAACGCTACAGAGCAGAGCAACATAACGACTATTGCTGATAAGGTTTGGGCTTTCAGTCAGGCCCATCCAGACGGCTTTACTATTGACATCCGCACAATGTCGGAGCCAACGGAAGGAATCGCCGTCAGTTATGCTGCAACCAAGAACAGCCACAGTCGTGACCAACTCGACAAGGTGGTAAGCCATGCCTTGCAGCACGAAGGCTATGTAGGCGGTTGGCTCAATAGTGAGGATGGTCTTTACTACTTCGACAGTACAAAGCTATTCCCTGAGAACGACCTGAAAGGGGCTGTCCAGTTCGGAAAGGAGAACGGTCAATACTCTGTTTTCATCCTGTCGACCTATACGGATATTCCCCTCGATGGCAAAGTAGCGGAGATCCTGGGTCGAGGCACTATCCTCTTTGGTACTACAGGCGACTACAGGCCGTTGTCATTCAGAGAGGCAGATGGAACGTATTGGGGCTTCGGCATAGAAGTAGCTGGGGAGATTGCCAAGCGATTGGGTGTCAGCATCCAGTTTGTTCCTACCTCATGGCCTACTCTGACAGCCGACGTACTTAAAGTGCCTCAGCTGTTCGACCTCGCTATAGGTGGCATCACCATCACCGAAGCCCGACGTGAGACCATGCTCATGAGCGATGGCTATCTGGCTAACGGCAAGACCATCCTTTGCAGGGCATCTGAGGCAAGCCACTACAAGTCGTTGGCCGACATCGACAAGCCCGAAGTCCGCGTGATGGTGAATCCTGGTGGACTTAATGAGAAGTTTGCCAATGAGAACCTGACTCACGCCAACATAGTCGTTCACCAAAAGAACGAGGAAATACCGACACTTGTTGCTGAAGGCCAAGCCGACGTGATGATAACGGAGATAACAGAGGCTCCCTACTATGTGCAGACCGACCCCCGACTTGCAGCCCCACTGTTGAACGCTCCCTTTACTCATGGTGAGATTGGCGTATTGATGCAGAAAGGGCAGGAGGATCTGTTGCAGATGGTGAATAATGTTATAAGCCAAATGAAGAAAGATGGTTCTCTCCGCAAACTGCATGAGAAGTACGGACTTGTTTATGCTTATGAATAAGATAGAGATAAGAAGATTTATCTACCGCAATGGAAAAAGGTACTGGTCTGCTGTTTCATTGAAGGCTGTCAAAGAAAGCGTATGACGAGCATCATTCAAAAGGTACGGACGTCGTTCACCACCCAGCTGACACTTTGGGTGGCGAGTCTCGTGACGGTCATCAGCGTGGTGGTCGTCGGACTGCTGGCGATATTCTCGCAGGACGTCATCTTCGACGAAACGATGGACACGACTTTGCAGGCCATGGAGACGACGGCCCTCAGGATAGACAACACGCTGCGCCAGAACGAAATGTCGGCGCGATTGGAAGGTGGACAGGTGCGAGTGAACCGCGCGGCCATCGACCGGCTGATAGAGGAGAACGGCTGTCTGTCCAAGCTGCGTCAGACGCTACCCAATTCCGAGCTCTACGTCACCCGCCGCGACAGCACCCAGCTCGGCATCTTCATCGCCGGCGAGCAGAGCGGCTATCGGAGGATGGAACACGACGGCCGCGAGATGTTCATCTTCACGCAGCCCCTCGGTGACAGGCCGTTTGTGCTCACGGCGGTCTGTCCGGCGGAGGATGTCTACAGCCGCTACTCGCGCATGCAGGGATTCCTGCTTCTCAGAGGCATGGTTGGCGTGGTGATTCTGCTCATCGTGCTCTACTTCATCGTAGGACGTCACCTGCGTCCGCTGCACTGGCTGGCAGACTCGGCACAGAGCATCGCTGAGGGCAACTTGGACACGCCGATACCCGATGCACACCACGAGCATGAGGCGGGCCGACTACAGAACAGTCTGGTAAAGATGCAACAGGCGCTGAAGGCATACATGACAGAGATGCAGCAGAAACAGGTGACGCTCAGTAAGCAGAACGCTGAACTGAAAGCGGCCTACGCCGAGGTACAGGCCTACGAGGTAAAGAAGACAAACTTCGTGCATGACATGACGGCGCAGATGGCCCAGCCGGTGGAGCGGCTTTGCCAGGAGGCCGAGACCATCTGCCGCGACGCTTCCACGATGACGCGCGAGGAGATGGCACAGCGGCAAGCGGTCGTCATGCAGGACTCGGAGACCATCACGCAACTGTTGGACAAACTAATGAAGGAGACCGCCCTATGAAACGACCACTGCGCTATTTCCGGCAGCACCTCTCGCTGCGCCTCGGTCTGATTATCACGCTCATCATCGCCGTCGCCTTCACGCTGCTATCCGACGTCCTGTTCGAACGCTGCAGGCATTTCATCCAGCGCGCCGCCATCGACCATGCCACACAGCTCCTCGACAATACCGCCGAACGCATCACCGGCATCATGGACGAGACGGAGTTCGTGACCAACTTCATGGCCCGCACCGTGCCCAGCCACCTCACGCCCGACTCGCTATTAGCCTATTCGCGGCGAGGGGTCGAGGATTACGACTTCCTCACTGGCCTCGCCATCTCGATGGAGCCCTACTTCTTTCCGGAGATGGGACGCTATTACTCCGCCTACTCACTGCGCGGCCCCGACAGCATCACCACCGTGAGGGAAGGGCCGTTCGAGTACTTCGACGCCGTGTGGTACAAGACGCCGCGCTCGCTCGGCACCAGCTGCTGGACTGATGCCTTCGACGACTACAACGAGGGAACATTATCCTCGCCCGACATCATGACCTCCTATTGCTGTCCAATGCGCGACGCCGAGGGTCGCTACATCGGCTCCATCACCGCCAGTCTCACGCTGAAGTGGCTCTCCGCCTCGGTCAGCTCCCTGAAGCCATATCCGAACTCCTCGGCCATCATGATTGGCCGCGACGGCACCTATCTGGTTCACCCCGATACGGCAAAGCTCTTCCGCGAGACCATCTTCAGCGACGCCGCACCCGAATCGCGGCGCGACATCGAGAAGCTGGGCCGCGCGATGATTGCCGGACGGAGCGGCATGGTAGAGACGATGGTCGACGGCCGCGACGCGTTCATCTTCTACCGTCCGCTGGAGCGCACCGGCTGGAGCATCGCCATCGTCTGCCCTGAGAGCGACGTCTTCGCCCGCTATTACCGTGTGCTCGCCATCGTCTGGACCGTCATCGGCATCGGACTACTGCTGCTGCTCGTCATCTGCTACCAGACCGTGCGCCACGCCATCCAGCCACTGGAACAGCTGGACGTCGAGGCACAGCGCATCGCCGAGGGACACTTCGACACCGACCTCACCGAGAGTCCGCGACAAGACAGCATCGGCCGCCTGCAGAACAGCTTCATCAGCATGCAGCAGTCGCTCGCCACGTCGGTGAACGACATCCGCAGCGTGAATGCTGAACTGGAGCAGCGCAATGAGGAGCTCACCCGTGCCTACCAGCTGCAGCTCGATACCAACCGCGAGAAGGCGGCCTTCATCCAGAAGATGTACCACGAGATACGCACACCGCTAAACATCATCGGCGGCTTCACGCAGGTGCTCACAGCCAGTCTCCCCGACCAGCCTGCCGAGGAAGTCGCCGACATCACAGGCCGCATCTCGGAGAGTGCCGCCGACATCGCCCGCCTCGCCAAAGATCTCGACCAGGCGGCGAAAATGTAAACATTGTAATGACTATACTTATGGACAAAAGAGATTTAATCAAGTGGGCATTATTGAGCGTGAGCATGATGCCGGCTCTGGCCTGGGGACAGAATCAATCTAAGTTACTCAGTCACGAGACAGAGATTGACAACATTATTAAAAGCATGACGCTCGAGGAGAAGATCGACATGCTTCACGGCAAGAACATGTTTTCATCGGCTGGCATCCCACGGCTGGGCATTGCCGACGTGGAATACGCTGACGGGCCGTTCGGCATCCGTGAGGAGATGGAACCGCACTCATGGAACTCAGCCCACCTGACGACAGACTCGGCGACGTTCTTCCCGACAGGGTCGGCACTGGCCGCAACGTGGAGCACGGAGTGGGCCTACGCCTACGGACGGGGTATGAGCCGCGAGGCCAGATTGCGTGGCAAAGATATGATCCTCGGTCCTGCCATCAACATCCAGCGCATCCCCACTGGTGGACGTACTTACGAGTATCTGAGCGAGGACCCGATACTGAGCGGAATGCTTGCCGTGGCCTATACCAAAGGCGCGCAGGACGACGGCACGGCCGTGTGTCTGAAGCACTACGCGCTGAACAACCAAGAGGACTATCGTGGTTTTGTCGACGTGCATATCTCTGACCGCGCCATGCACGAGATATACCTCCGGCCCTTCGAGATGGCCGTGCGCGAGGCTGATGCATGGGGCGTCATGGCAGCATACAACAAGGTGAATGGTCGCTGGTGCTCGGAGAACGAGACGCTGCTCACCACCATCCTACGTCAGCAGTGGGGCTTCCCCGGTATGGTCATCAGCGACTGGGGCGGCGTCCATTCCACCGTCGATGCCGTGACAGCTGGCATGAACGTAGAGATGCCTGGCAGCCGGTTTATGGGTCAGGCACTGCTCGACTCGGTGAAGGCTGGGAAGGTGAGCGAGGCGGTCATCAACCAGCGCGTCAGGGAGATACTGCGCGTCCGTCTGACAGTGAAACCGATAGCTAAAGATGTTGCCAACACCAAGCCCGTCGGCAATGCTGAGGAGATGACAACTGCCTTAGAGGTGGCACGTCGCAGCATCGTGCTACTGAAGAATGAAAAGGTATTGCCGATAGACACGAAAAAAATGAAGCACATCGCTGTCATCGGCGAGAATGCCGTTACAAAGATGGCGCTTGGCGGCGTAGGGGCTGGGGTGAAGACCCGTTGTGAAATCACGCCACTCGAAGGCCTACAGACCATCCTTGGCAACCATGTGGAGATTACCTACGTCCCAGGCTATAAGAGTTTCGACCGTGAGGGTCGCAACAAACGGATGAGTCCGCAGCAGCCTGCAGACCGCGAACTGATGGCTCAGGCTGTGGAAGCTGCCAAGAATGCTGACCTCGTCATCTTCTTTGCCGGAGACAACCGCGAGGTAGAGACTGAGGGTTCCGACCGCAAGTCGATTACCCTACCCTCTGGACAAGACGAACTGGCGGCTGCTCTTGCCAAGGCGAACAAACGAATGGTGACGGTCATCGTCTCTGGCGGTCCTGTGGACGTCTCCACAGTGAGCGAGGTTTCTGGGGCTTTGGTCGCCTCCTGGTTCAATGGTTCCATGAGCGGTCAGGCTCTCGCCGAAGTCCTCACGGGCAAGATTTCTCCGTCTGGCAAGCTGCCGATGACTTGGCCCAAGAAACTGGAAGATGTGCCGGCTTACGCCACAGGCACCTATCCGCAGACCATCGAGGGCAATGCGCAGGGCGACATCTTCGTCGACCTCACCCGCAATCGCAGTCGCTCGACCTCTGGTCGCTCGCAAGGCGAGAATGAACGCAGTCAGCAGCTCATCGCTGACTATGCAGAGCAGGATCTCGTGGGTTACCGTTGGTACGATCAGAAGCACGTCGCTCCAGCCTATCCTTTCGGCTTCGGTCTCTCCTATGCCACCTTCGTCTATAGCGACCTGAACGTCAAGTCCACAGCCGAGGGCTTCGATGTCAGCTTTACACTCACCAATACTTCCGACCGCGATGCCGAAGAGGTGGCGCAGGTCTATGTCTCCCGCTCAATAAAAGAACTGAAAGGCTTCCGCCGCGTAGCGCTGAAGGCTGGTGAACGCAAAGTCGTGACCATCCCCATTCGCCGCACCGACCTCTGCCACTGGGATGAGACGACCCAGACTTGGACTATAGAGCCTGGTGACATCACCGTCCTCGTGGGCGGCTCTTCCGACAACTTACCACTAACGAGCATTACGTCTAACAGATA
>CADBHI010000110.1 GCA_902794405.1 uncultured Prevotellaceae bacterium | reverse complement strand
GAGGTGGTTGACTTTTTTCCTAAGAACGTAGACTTCGTACGGATATTGTTTACTCTTCATCTGTTTTTGTTTACTTTGTACTGAAAAGGTTGACTGCCCGGGGCGCAGCCAGACCTATGAAAAACACTCAGGGGGTGCCTTGCGGCAGGGGGCAGACAGCCCCCGAGAGCTCTTTGGCAGTCTTCCACATGATGCGCTGTGGGCCTTGCTCCTGATGCACCTCTGAAGGTGTCTTCATGCCGATACTGGAGTGCGGGCGGGTGTCGTTGTAGAAGGCGACAAAGCCAGATATACGCTCTAGCGCGTCCTGATACGTCTTGAAACGGTGCTCGCGGTAGATCACCTCCGTCTTGAGAATGCCGTTTACACGCTCTGCAATAGCATTGTCTGTAGGCTTATAGTCCTCCGTCATGCTAATCTTAATGCCGTACTTTTTCAGTTCGTCCGTATAGGCATTACAGCAGTATTGTACGCCTCTGTCAGAGTGATGGATGAGTCCTTTTAGTTCATCGGCCGTTGCCTGCGAGATAGCCATCCTGAGGGCCTCGAGCGTATGTTCCGCCTCCAGCGTCTCAGACAGGCACCAACCTACGATCTTCTGCGAATAGGCATCCGTAACCAAGTGCAGGTAGCAGCAGTCGTCCACCAGATCGATGTACGTAATGTCGCTCACCCAAAGTTGATTAGGACGTGTAGGCACGAAGCCGCGGATGAGGTTCTTGTACTTGTGATAGCGGTGGTTCGAGTTCGTCGTGTGACGAGGTTTACGGCATCCACGATGCGCATCACGCGGAAGAGGTACTCCTGGTCGCGCTTCTGCTTCTTGTAATAGGCCTGTTTGCTACGGTCAAGCAGTTCACAGCAATACACTATCGTATAGCCCGTATTGCTGTTCAGGCGCTCTACTGCTTGACCCCAGCTTTTTTTCGCACCTTGATGCCCTGCTCCTCGATTACGTCGATGAGCGTGTTCAGGGCCAGGTTCTTGTCCTGACTGTACTTCAGTTGCTTCTCAAGTTTCTCAATCTGCTTGCGTTGAGCCTCAATAAGCGCCGACATGGCAGCTACGTCCATCGGAGCTTCTTCCTTCTTTTGTGCCATATTACTGTCCATTTGTACCGTTACCGGCTGCAAAGATGCACATTTTTCGTGATTTTCCAAAGGACTTAGGCAAGAATTTATCCAACCTGACAGAGTTCCTACACTCGGAAGGTTATATTTAATGGCTATTTCCTTCCGTGACTTGCCGCTTTGCATGTACTCGATGCAAATACTACGCTTCAATGAGCGACTGAATTTTTGTCTTCCCATAACTTAAATTACTTTTAAAATTTAACATTTAAGGCTTCATGGGAGTCAACCCCAGTCAGGCTAAGACAAACAATTTGTCAAGAAAAGGGTGAAAAAATTTGGCGGTATTAGTTTTTTGTCGTATCTTTGTGGTCTAAAAACAATGATCGTATAGGCATGAAGACTCTTAAAAGCATGTAATTATATACTGAAGTAATGAAAATGTTTTCGCCAATGCCAACTGCGAAGTTCGCTGCGGCATTTTTAACAAGAAACTTAAAACTGAAAATATGGCAGACAAAGGACCTCTTAATCTTTCTTATAAAATCACAAGTTATAGCAATTAATTGACTTGGATGTATTATCTTTGTAGTCGAATTTAAAATATATAAGGTTATGAAGAAGAATCTATGGATGCTCGCCGCCATCCGACCATTGGTACTCGCCATGGTATTCTGCGGCGTAATGAGGGCACAGGGCGCCGAGGTATCAGACAGTCTGAAACTGGACTTTAGGGCGAGCGATGCCGTTTACTATAAGTTCAACTATCCGTCGGTCAATGCTGACGGCAAGGAGGTGGTGCTTTCGTCACTACTCGTCGCGTGGAATCCTAAGGAACCGAATGAGACCGATAGCATAGAGTCGGTCCACATCTACAGCCACTTTACCATCATGGCAGATGACGAGTGCCCCACGTCGCCCCTGAATGTGAAGGAACGCGTACTGTTTGCCACGCTTGTCAGGGATAGTTACGGACTGGGATTAGACGATGACCAGAACTTTATTTCCCGTTGTATCATCATCGCCCCCGACTATGAGGGCTACGGCGTCACAAAGAATCTGGCACACCCCTATCTGGCACAAGAACTGACAGCCCGTCAGATGACCGATGCCGTGGAGTATGGACTGAAACTCTATCAGAAGCATGTTGACGCCAAACAGGCACTTCACCTCAAGAGCGACTGGCGTTCGTTCGGCTTCGGATTCTCACAGGGCGGTGCCGTGGCATTGGCCGTGCAGCGCCGCATAGAACAGCAGGGAATGGACAAAGAACTGCGCTACCGTGGCAGCATCGTGGGCGACGGCCCGTACGACCTCATCGCCACCATGCGCTACTACATGGAGGACGACGGTAACAGCTACGACACAGAGACCGACCACCGTAAGGGTATGAACACCATGCCAATGGTCGTACCAATGATTATACAAGGTATGCTGGACACGCATCCCGACATGAAGAGCCATAAGCTGGAGGACTACCTTTCGCAGCAGTTCCTCGATACGGGCATCATGGAGTGGATAAAGAGCAAGGAGTATAAAATAAACGACATCCACGAGATGTGGTACGAACAGCTCGAGGAGGGTCTGGAGGCCAACGGCCGCACCTACACCAAAGAGCAGATGGCCGAACTGTTCCAGTCGCCCCAGGAGGACCGCGTGTGGGCTCACCTCGACAAGCTCTTTACCAAATCATTTTACGACTATCTGACCGATGCATCGAATTTCAACGCCGTTCCCACCGAGAAGGGTGATGCCTGCAAGGACCTGCACCGTGCGCTGGCCGACAACGGCGTAGCCTCTGGGTGGCAGCCGAAGCACCGCATCCAGTTTGTCCATTCAAAAGGTGACATGGTAGTACCCTTCAGCAACTACCTCGCCTTCCGCGATGCCCACCCCAACGGTGAGGGCGACTTGTACAGGATTGACGACAGCGTCACCCCTTCTGACCACATTGCCGTAGGCACCTCTTTCTTCCTTTTCCTCTGCACCCTGGGCTCCTATGGCGACGTATTCCAGTGGCTCGACAAGGATCCGACAGCAACAGGCATTCAAAACGTTGAGATCGCCACTCTCCCCGACGCGTCAGCAAATTCTTCACTCTTCACTCTTCACTCTTCACTTAAAGGCTGGTATACCCTCGACGGCCGTCGCCTCAATGGCAAGCCCATGACTAAAGGACTGTATATCTACAACGGGAAAAAGGTCGTGATTAAGTGAGAATAAAGCAGAGCTTGCTCAAAGTTGTAATCAACGATAAATAATGAAACAAGCACTCATAGTTCTCTTTGTCCTGTTCGCATTTTCCGGATGGGCGAAAAACGATCTCAAGCCACGATTAGTGGTATGTACAGACATCGCGCCAGCAGATGTAGAACCTGACGACATGGAGTCGATGGTGCGACTGATGGCGTATGCCGATTGCTTCGAAATCGAGGCATTGATAACGTCCGTAGGCTGGAACTGTGACCCCTATCCAAAGGAGTGGGCCGAGTATCTGCAACGTGTCATCGAGGCCTATCGCAAGGATGTAACGAAGTTGATGCAGCGCTCTAAGCAGAAGGATTTCATGCCTATTGATAAGGAGAACGGCCAACAACACTTGGGCTACTGGCCCAGTGCTGACTATATCAAGAGTCGTGCTGTGATGGGTAGCATTCATGGGGGTATCGGAGCCATCGGCAAGAACAACGATTCACCAGGTAGCGAACTGCTCATCCGTTTGGCTGATGAGGACGACCCGCGGCCCATCTATGTGGCTGCCTGGGGTGGTGCCAACACGCTGGCACAGGCCATCTGGCGGGTAAAGCAGACGCGGAGTGAGGACGAAGTGAGAAACTTCGTCCGCAAGTTCCGCCTCTTCACCATCACCGATCAGGACATGCAGTACAGCATGCGCATGAACCGTGCCTACAGCTCGCACCTATGGCTGCGAAAGGACTTTGCCGACGACCTGCAGTTCATCTGGGACGAGGGTGCATGGCAGGAACAGTGCGAACTGGGCAAGCGCCACTGGCAGCAACATCAGGACATGATTCAGGGCAAGGGCGCGTTAGGCAAGGAATACCCAACGTATAAATGGGGCGTCGAGGGCGACACGCCGAGTTTCCTCTACGTAATGCCCAACGGCCTGAACGACCCCGAGGACCCACATCAGGCTGGTTGGGCAGGCTATCATGAGCGCGGCCTCTGTGCCGACTCGCTCACCACGGCCTGGACTTCCTGGCAGGAACCTCTGCGCAGCATTTCTGTGGGCTATAAACAGCGATTCTATCCTGACGAACTTAACGATTTCTGCGCCCGAATGCAATGGGCCGCCGAGGGCAAGGGCAACCACAATCCGCGTGTCGCGGTCCGCGTGCTTGACGGTTCACCCGTCAAGAACATCTCCTCCATCGCCCCTCTCCGCATCACGGCCAAGGCTGGCGATACCATCCGTCTCGATGCTTCAAAGTCAAGTGATCCCGATGGCGACGCCCTCACCTTCCATTGGTGGCAGCAGCCGGAGATTGGCAGAACCACGGCAACCATCGACGACGCCTCAACCGCCATTGCCACCGTCCGCATACCCACCGATGCCCCCAGTGACACCATCCATCTCATCTGCGAAGTCCACGACAACGGTCCCTTCCATCTCGTTGCCTACCGTCGTATCATTATCAACATCAAACGGTAGAGCCATGTGATAAGCAGCAAAGTGATTAGGTTATGGTGCAAAGTTTCGATTTTTTTTTAAAAAAGCGCTCTATTTCAAGAATTATCATTATCTTTGCACAACAAAGACAGATCATGATGCGTACATCACTCTTACGTCTACTACTATCACCTATAAGAAATAGTGCTGTTTTCTACATGGGGATTGTCGCACTTTTCAGCATCTCTATTATCAATATAGAGTATGGAAGGTGCAGCAGAATGCGGGCAGGCCTTGAGATGTTTGGCGATGTCTATATACTTTGTGCCATCATTAACCTTATTCCATTACGTTTCCGTCAATATGTCAAGGCACTGGTGTTTGTCCTGCTCTTTATCATCGGCCTCATCGACCTGACTTGCTATACAACAATGGGCACTGCTCTCTGTCCGAACATTATTCAGACTTGGATGCAGACCAACAGTCAGGAGGCTTCAGAAGCGTTAGGCCTGCATTGGGAATCGGCCGTGTCAGCCATACCCGTTCTGCTGATGCTACTCCTGCCTTTCGTTCTGATTTACCTCAGAAGGCTTAGAATCACAATTCCCCAGTCGGTCTTGGTCTGCCTATTCCTCACGTCTATGGTTTCAATAGCTTATGACATCAACAACAAACGCTATCTTTACCATGTCTATTCACGCGTTTCGGACGACGACATGGAGGAGTTTGCTGAATATGAAACCATGACGCATGAATACCTGCCCATCTACAGGGCTCTGTTGTCTGCCAAAGAGATCAGCCGGTTCAGCAACATGAGCGAACACCTGCTGCGGAATGTCCAGACAACGGCCTGTGACACCTGCACCCAGGAATCGCCGCTCATGGTCTTGCTGATTGGTGAGAGCTATAACCGCCATCACGCTTCACTCTACGGCTACGAGAAGCCCACTACCCCACTCCAGGAAAAGCTGGAGCAGAATGGCAGGCTGTTTAAGTACGACAATGTCATCTCTTCCTATAACCTGACATTCAAGTCGCTACAAAACATGCTCACCTTCTATAACTATGATTCTGAAGGCAACTGGTATGACTACACGATTATCCCGGCTCTGTTCAGGAAAGCGGGCTACGAGGTCGGTTTCTTCAGTAATCAGTATACCATCAAGAAGAGATTCGCATTCTCCGACTATTGTGAGGACGTCTTTATGAACGACTACGAGCTCAGCCAGTATCTGTTTGACAGGCGCAACGACGAGAGCCACCCCTACGACATGGAGTTATTGGACGACTACAGGAGGCTGTGCAGCACAGAAACCACGAAGCCTCAGTTCCTGATATTCCACTTCATGGGACTTCATGCCGATTTCAAGCTGCGCTATCCCGAACAAGAAAAGCTGTTTCACGGCAGTGACTATCAACGTCCTGACCTGACGACAGACGACAAGGAGATACTGGCCGACTATGACAATGCCATTGCCTACAACGACAAGGTGGTGAATGCCATCGTGGAGGAGTTTTCAGGCAAGGATGCCGTCATCATCTATGCGCCAGACCACGGAGAGCTGGTCTTCGACGGATGCAATGCATTTGGGCGCCAGCTGCAGTCCACCAAGGCGTATGTGATTCCTCAGTATGACATACCCTTCTGGATTGTCTGCTCTGAAAGCTACGAGACGAACCATCCGCAAATCTGTCAACAGATAAGGAACTCGCAGCACCGTCCGTTCATGACAGACGACTTGCCGCATCTACTGGTATATCTCGCCGGCATCCAATGCAAGGATTATCGCCCAGAAAGAAACCTCGTTGACGATGCCTTCGACATCAGCCGAAAGAGGATGCTGGGCGGTGAGACGGACTACGACCTATTATAAATAAAATAAAAAACCAAACAAAATATTATTAACCCTAAAAACAATTATTATGCTAATCATGATTATTCAGCTCCTCATCGTTTTAGGAGCATTGTGGGTGGGATCGCGCTACGGCTCCCTCGCACTCGGTGCCATTTCGGGCATTGGCCTGGCACTGCTTGTCTTTGGTTTCGGCATGAAACCTGGTTCACCACCAACTGATGTGATTTACATCATTATTGCTGCCGTCACCTGCGCTGGTATCATGCAGGCATCAGGCGGTATGGACTGGCTGATTCAGATTGCCGAGAAAATGCTGCGTAAGCATCCTGACCGCATCACCTTCCTGGCTCCGCTGTGTACATTCTTCCTGACGGTGCTCGTAGGTACTGGTCACGTGGTTTACACCCTGATGCCGATTATCTGCGACATCGCACTAAAGAAGGGCATACGTCCTGAGCGTCCCTGCGGCGTGGCCAGTATCGCCTCGCAGGTCGGTATCACCTGTTCGCCCATTGCTGCTGCTGTAGTGGCTTTCGTCAGCATCTCGAATGCCAACGGCTTCGACATCACGATTCCACAGGTGCTCATGATTTCTATCCCTGCCTGTCTTTGCGGACTGATGGCAGCTGCCGCTGCCAGCTACCATCGCGGACTGGACCTGGACAAAGACCCCGTGTTCCAGGCTCGACTGCAGATTCCTGCACAGCGTGAGTATATCTATGGTGGTTCGGCCACTACACTCGACAAGGTGATTCCCGTCGAGGCCAAGCGTGCCGTCTTCATCTTCTTGGGTGCCTTGGCTGTCATCGTGTTCTTCGCTATCTTCCAGAATGCACTTCCCGCCTACGACACACTGCGTGCCATTAAGGGTACCGACCCACTGGTGGTCAATGAACAACTGACGCTGACTTCCGACCAATTGGTGAAAGCCAAGTTCCACGTTGAGGGTATGACGGAATACTTCCAGAAGCCATTGGCCATGAATCTCGTCATCCAGATTGTCATGATCTCTGCCGCAGCCCTGATGATCATCTTCTGCAAGGCTTCGCCCAAGAAGGCTGTAGCAGGTCCTGTATGGCAGTCAGGTATGGTGGCTGTGGTGGCTATCTATGGTATAGCCTGGCTGGCCGACACCTATTTCTCTAACTACCTGAGTGAGATGCAGGCAATGCTCACCGAGATAGTGGAACAATACCCATGGAGCATCGCCCTGGTGTTCTTCCTTGTCTCAGTGCTGATCAACTCACAGGGAGCCGTCGTGGTTGCTATGCTGCCGCTGGCCTATTCACTTGGCATAGCAGGTCCTGTGCTGTTAGGCGTATTGCCTTCTGTCTACGGCTACTTCTTTATTCCTAACTATCCTTCTGATATTGCTACGGTGAACTTCGACCGCTCTGGCACTACCGTCATCGGCAAGTATCTGCTGAACCACTCGTTCATGATGCCAGGCCTCATCTGTGTCTTTACATCAACTATCGTAGCATACCTTCTTTCCACCATCTTTTATTAACTCCTAAAACAAACACCAATGAACAAGAACGAAAAATTTGTCATCACCATTAATCGTGAGATAGGTTCCGGCGGACGTACTGTAGGTTCGAAGCTCGCCGAAAAACTGGGCGTTCCTTTCTATGACAAAGCACTTATAGAGGCACTCATCAAGAAATATAATCTTAGTGTGGAGGAAATCGAAGACCTGAAGGGCCGTAAGCACGACTGGTGGTCGGAATTCAAGCGCGTTGTAGGTATCGGCCAGACGCTTCCCGACTCTGTCGTTAACGAGCCCGACCTGCTCACTGCCGGCGATATCTTCAAAGCTGAGGTAGAGATTCTTAAAGGTATTGCGGAATCGGAGTCTTGCATCATCGCAGGCCGTAATGGCTTCTTCGTATTCCAGGACCATCCCAACCATCTGAACATTCTGATCACCGCCCCTATGGAGCAACGCATCCAGCGTGTCATGAAAAAGCAGAATGTGAGTGCAAAAGAGGCAGAGAAGATTATCCAGAAGGTAGACAAGACCCGCGAGAACTATGTACAGAAGTACACAGGCGTTTCACGCTACGACACCCACAACTACGACCTTGTCATTAACATGAAAGGAAAAACAGAGGATGAGATCGCAAACCTGATACTTCAATATATCGGCTAATCACTAACAAGCATAAAAAAAACCGCCCGAAATCTATCGGACGGTTTTTTTATGCTTATTGCTGGTATTATTTCAGCTCAGCGAGGTACTTAATGGTGCGAACCATCTGAGAAGTGTAAGAGTTCTCATTGTCGTACCAAGAAACAACCTGAACGAGAGAGTTGCCGTCACCCATCTTGCTGACCATGGTCTGGTTAGCGTCGAACAGTGAACCGAACTTCATACCGATGATGTCGCTAGAAACCAGTTTCTCCTCAGTGTAACCGAAGCTCTCGTTGGTA
>CADBHI010000109.1 GCA_902794405.1 uncultured Prevotellaceae bacterium | reverse complement strand
ATATGACATAATTTATTCTGCCGATTATAAATATTATTAACATAAATGGCTAATCAATGCCCCAATTATAAAATCTGCGTAGCGCTTTTTGTGTAATAACTCAATAATTGTATCAAATGATATGAAAAGGACAGAAAAGGACTTGCACATTTCTCCCTTTTGCCATAATTTTGCCGCCAAGTGTAAAAAAACAGCTCACAAATGTTGCAACTTTCAGTAAAAATGCCTATCTTTGCCGCGTCAGTTGAGAAAGACTGGCGACATCGAGGAGAGCTATTAAGCTTTGACCCGCTAGAGAATCTGCAAAATTCAACGTGTACGGGTGAGAAGTCTGAAAGCTGCTTCTCCTGCAGTAGCATATATACTACTTACTCCGTTTTGGAGTCGGTTCGCATATATACCTGCAGGTGTGAGCTGATTTTCATTCTTACGTACACAGGTATTGCAGCGCTCGGCGACGAAGGAGACGCTTTCGAAGAGAAATCGGAGAAAGAACCTTCTAGCTAAAGAATGCAAGAAGGCTCACACTCTTTGTGTAAATTGTACGTCAATAACTAAGAGAAGATGAAGAGAACTAACTCGTTTGTATTATTTGGCCGCGCATTTAAAAATGCCAAGAATGACTTTTGGGTGTCGATACAAGTATTGTTAGTAGCCACATTTGTATTAGCGTTGCTCTTCTACTTTGTAGAGCATACTGCACAGCCAGAAGAGTACAAGAATCCGTGGGATGCTTTTGTCTGGGCCATCACTCGCTATATTGGTGATCCAGGAAAATTTGCAGGCAAGGGACCTGTTACACTAACAGGTCGCTATATCGACACCTTTATTGGTATCTTGAAGATTCTCATCTTTGCAGTTCCTGCAGGACTTGTGGCCAATGGTTTCAGACAAGCTATGGCAGACGATAAACGTAAACGCCATTTGGAGGAGTGCCGCATAAAGATACGCAAATCGTTCCGTCGTATTTTAAATAAAAAGACACAATATCGAGTAATCCCTCGCAGAATGCCAATCATCACATTGCAGGCTAAGAAGGGAATGAACGAGAAGGATATCATTGATACTGTAACAAAGTATGACGAGTTCTGTCTGCGCAATTTGGCTACCTCTCAGACAGCTGCAGAACATCCTCAAGACCGTTTGGTTATTGAGATGCTTCCTCTTGACCTGCAGACGGTTGATGGCTTTGACATTGTCCGCACCAGTTATGGTGTTAAGATAAACCGAAACTCCAATATCACTATTATCTCGCCAACAGCAGCATCAGAGAACAGCATTGGCCACTTTGCTTATTATTTGGCGCAGTTTGGTGGATTCAATTATGTAAGCCGTGAATTTATAACTGATGTTGATGAACCTGTTAGTTATTATACGATTGATGGAAAAGAAAATGAGTGGGAATTACCTTTGAAAGATTTTGTCAACGACATCAAGGCAATGTCTTTAAGCAATGAGAAATGGAATATCGTACTGGTGTCTTCTGACAATGTCTACGATACCCAATTTCATTTTGTGCATCGAGCCAATGAAAAGAGTGGACTTTCACAAACCACCTTGGATGAAGAGAGATTTAATGTGTTCTATTCTGCTATGGCTGAAAAGATGCATGAGGAATTCGAATATCTTTCTGACTTAGATGACAAATATCGTCCAATAGGCAAAAAGAATATAGGTGTTATTACGGGTGGAGGCACAACAAACAACGCATTCACACTACGTGTTTCCTATAGTGTAACGACATGGACGGATTCTGCATTACCCATTGTTGTTGAAATGGCAAAAGTTATTAAGCAACATCTGGAATCTCCAGAACACAATCAGTTTGTAGAGCATCCTTCATGGAAGGAGAAAGGTTGTGGATACGGTAAAAACGAAGATGAAGACAAACAATAATAACAAGAAACTATAAAAGTATGAAAACAATCAAATTCTTTGGTGCAGCAATGATGGCTTTAGCATTAGCCAGCTGCGGAGGTAACAAACAAAGTAATGGACTTACAGAAGGCGCTTCTGGCGACATGGAAGCCTACGAACAGAGCGACGTGAACGCTGTGGAGCAAGCACGTCCTACGATTATGGTTATTCCTGGTGACCAGACGTTGCAGAATTTCAAGTGTTTGCAGACACAGAAGGCCAATGGTCGTGACTACATCCTGCGCGACTACAAGAACTATCTGCTGAAGGATGACCGTGCCAAACGCATCATCTCGACTATTCAAAATGAGTTCAATGCACAAAACTATCCGCTTAGCGATTTTGAACAAACGCTGAAGCAACTCGACACACAGGAAGCACTTGATATGGCCGATGGCTTTGAGAAGGATGCCAAGACCATGTTGCTCACCGTGGCTCAGCCTGACATCATCCTAGAATTAACCTACGACACCAGCCGCGACAAGATGTCGATGACCAGTCATAATTATAGTGGTAAGGGCGAAAAGAATATCAACTTTACATTGAATGCACTCGACGCTTATACGAACAAAGTGGTTGCTACGATGACGGCCAGCAACATCAAAGGCGAATCTACCACACAGGCTATTCAGGAGAGTATCAAAGACGGCATGCCAAAGTTCCAGCAGGACATCACCAAGTACTTCAGCGATATCCTAACTCGTGGTCGTGACATCACAGTACGTGTAGCCGTTGAGAATGGAGCGAATGTGAATCTCACGGATGAAAGCATCGAGGGTGACACCTATGCAGACTGGATTATCGATTTTATCAAAACCCATACCGTGAAAGGAGCTTACAAGTTACAGCGCAACACCAATAAGGAACTCTATTTTGTAAATTGCCGCATCAAACTTCTCAATGAGGATGGTACGCAGTATGGTGTCTACGACTGGACACGCGACCTGCAGAAGAATCTGCGCAAAAACCTCGGTCTGAAGTGTACCAACAAGGCACAGGGCTTAGGCGAAGTACTCATCAGTGTTCAGGGAATTCAGTAATTTCAATTCACAATTCATAATTCACAATTCATAATTCATAATTCACAAATTAGCATAGACAGTTATGAAACGTATATATAATATAATAGGTGTAGCACTGATGGCAGTTGCCATTATGTCGTGTGGTGGACAGCAGAAGAGTGAGGGTAAGAAGTTTGCACCCAAGGAGCGTGAGTCGTCTTTGACAGACTCTGAGCGTAAGGCTGCCATTGCCCAGAAGAAGACAGAGTTGTTAGGAGGTCTGAATCTCGACACATTACTTTATAATCATGGCGTGAAGTTCAGTATCGTTCAGCCGAAGGTGCAAGGTGAGGACATCACGCAGGATATTTCTGATCGTATTTCCATGAAACTGTTGCAGATGGCTTGTCAGAATGGTATCAGCGGACTGGGAGAGAATCCAAAGTTTGTCTTCGGTACTGAGATTGCTCAGACGGGACGTGCTGCTACAGGTACCGCTCCGCAGAAGATGACGGTTCAATACCAGTTGACATACAAAGTGATGAATGCCGTCACAGGCGATGTCTATGCTACAGCAATCCAAGATGTGATGGGTGTAGGTAGCAGTTTCGTGGAGGCCAATCAGAACTTCGTAAAGGAGATTAAGAATACCCCAGAGATTCAAAAGATGCTCCAAACGGCCAGTGAACGCATCATCGATTGGTACAACAAGAATGTGCAGACGGTGAAAAACGAGATTGAGACTGCTGCCGGCAAAGGCGATTACGATTTGGCATTGGCACTTGCCTCCAGCGTACCCCAGCCGGCAACGGCTGCCTACCAATATGCTTCAAGTAAGATGGGTGAGTTGACCAAGGGTCTGATGCACAAGAAGGCTGCCGACATGCTGGGCGAAATGACTGCTGCCGTTGCTTCTGCTGACGATGACTTTGACCCGTCTATTGGAGCCTATCTCAAACTGATTCCTACCGATGCTCCTGAACACGCCAAAGCGCAGGAACTCTACAAGACTTACAACCAGAAATGCAAAGAGCGTCGTGATGCTCTGGAGGCTAAGGCTGAGCGTGACGAGCAGGCTGCTCGTGAGTTCGAAAAGTTCAAGATGATGCAGGATCACGAGACTGAACTTGCTGAGATTGAGGCTGACAAGATCAAGTCGAAGTATGCTTCATTGGCATCAGCCAAAGCTGCTGAGGCCAAGGCTAAGGCCAGCCGTAGGAGTGGAGGTCTCTTTGGAAGCATCGGTGATGCCATCTCTGGCACCTTCGACCGCGTCTTCAAGGTGGCCGATGTGGCTGGTGCTCTAGCTACCGACAAACTGGGCCTTGGACAGTATGTGGAAAAGGCCGAATTTGGGGATTTTGAATAAGAATCCCCAATCAATTGGCAATTATGGATTCAAAAAAAAGAGATGCTTTAATAACGTCATTATTAGGATTATTTGTATTGGTACACGTTTGAAAAATATGTAAAGATGATGGTATAACTAATAAAAGTATGAAAAAAAAGATTAAATTGGCAATATGCTGCCTGGGAATAATTGCCTTTATGGCTTGTGGTGGTAGCAGCAAATCAGATTCTTCTTCGTCAGGTATTTCTGTTGTTGGATCTGACAATACAACGTATGAAAGTTATGAAGACGCCTGTCATGCTCAGGATTTTGATGCCGCTCATAAGTTTCTCACTGCTATGAAGAAGGCAGGCTCTTCTGACTACGACGAAGCACGTGAGTATGTCTTTAACCAAGAGGCACTTTTCTTAATCGCCATGAATGACGAGACAAGCACGAAGCGCTTGTTTTTCTTGTTGCAAGAAGATGCTAATGAAGTGAGCAGTAGCGTTCGAGATGCCAGATGCAACACAATTGTTGAACTAGCCATCAAACAGAATAATCAGGCATTGGTAGAGCAGACTATCAGTATGTATAACGGACAGATAGATAGTCCGATGTTGCGGAAGATTTATGATTATATCTATAAAGGAGGACGCAATGAGGACAAAAACAGTATGATGGATCTGCTGTTTAAGAACAACGGCATTGAAATCATGGCTGATGACGCAATAAGCAGTCAGGACGATGCATTGTTGATGCAGATAATTGCAAAATGTAGCGATAAGAATCTGGGGGTTTCCAAGAAGATCATCAAGTATTTTGCTGATAAGAAGGATAAGAAGCAAATAGCCAGTCTTAATGCCATCCTACGCAAAAACATGCAGTGGGACGCACTTATGGAACTCGCTGTGGTTACTAACGACGTGGCATTGATGAAACAGATCTATCAAAAGGCAGAAAACAAGGATGAACTTTTCAAATCAATGGTTCAGCATGCTATAGATAATAAGTCTGCTAGTGAGATGCAAAGTATTCTCCCTTTGGTGACGAATTCCACATATGCTGAAACAATTATTGAAAAATGTATTGATGCAGATATTCCCAATGTTATCGTATCGCTTACAAAAAAATACGGAACTCAGTTCAATGAAAGTTTTCTTGATGACATTATGAAATATGCCATTTCAAAGAATGGCGGCGAATTTACCAATCTTGTTATTTCCATCTTGAATAGTACGAAAATAGAAGGACGACCATTACCTGCTGGGCAACGTATGACTTCTGATCGTCCTGCCGATGTTGTTGATAGTCACAACCAATATGTGCAAAGTGTTAAGGAATTTAATTCTAAATGTGACGAAGTATTAAGCTCAGCCATTTCTCAGCATAAGAGTCAGCTTGCCAATAAGGTCGTGACTCTTTATAAAGACGTACCCAATGATTATGTAGTGAACGAACATTGGTGGCAGATTGCGAAGACCTGTACATATAGTAAAGATGACAAGACACGTGCTCAAGAACGTGTTAAAGAGGCGAAGAAGAGAGGAGATCTTTAATTTAACAAAAACATAAAACGATGAAAAGAAGGATTTTTATTGCCATTGCTCTAACGATTGCAATTGGTATTCAGGCCCAAACAATCAAGTTGGTAGGAACATGGAATGAGGAAGGTGCAACACGTACCTGGATCTTCAATGCAAACGGAACAAAGGCCCTAAAAGGGTCCATGAATGTACAGCTACCTATCGCTGGTTATTCAGTTCCTTGTGAGTTAGTTCAAACCCGTACAGAAGAAAAATGGAAATTGGACGGTAACGTTATACAGTTTACAGCCATTCCTTTGCAAATAGTAGCAGACGTCAAGAAGATGAACCTTAATGGAGTCTCTGAGGCTATAAAGGCAAAAATTAAGGCAGGTGTACCTAAGTTGAAGCAACAGATAGTCACAGAGTCGAAAAACGATTGGCAAGCAAATATGGTTGGGAAATCATACTCTTATGTGGTTGAGTCGTATTCTCCCAAGCAGCTGGTTCTTAATCTGGACGGACAAAGGTTTATATTGAACCGTGATGTGGAGAATATGACTGCAGCGCAGAAGGCTGAATTCGACAAGGAGGTTGCAGAATACGAAGCTCGGATCCAGAAAGAAAAAGAGATGCGTGAGGCTGCAAAGCGTGAGGCTGAAGCTAAGGCTAAGCGTGAAGCTGAAGAAAGAGCAAGAATAGCAGAAGAAGCAAGGATTAAGGCAGATAACATGTATTGGGAACGCTTGGGAAGCGAAAAGAAATCTTCTTATAACAAGGCTGCTGCTGAAGGAGTGAATCTAGTGGATCTCGGACTCAGTGTTCGTTGGGCTGATAGGAACCTTGGCGCTTCAAGCGTTAGTGACAAAGGTGAGTACTATGCCTGGGGTGAGATAACCCCTAAAACAGACTCCAATAGTAAGTATAAGCCTATCGTGAAGCCAAAGGACGGAGCAATTCTTGATGTTTCCAGCGACCCTGCTACAGTAAGATGGGGAACTGGATGGCATGTCCCTACTATCGAACAATGGAAAGAGTTATTCGAGAAATGTAGTATGAAAGAGAATAATGATCATACAGGTGTTGAGTTTACTGGACCTAATGGTAATACTATTACGATTCCATTTACTAACTACACGTATTGGGCGCATTACTGGGCAAACTCAATTAGTTATAAAGGACATGCTCGCTGTGCATCGGTACCACGTCAGGCTCCGACAAAAAAAATTGAAGGTATTACACTTAAAAGTTCAGATACCCCGGAAACAAAAAGCATGAGTGCTGATACTCTTTTCCCGATACGTGCTGTTATGGAATAATCTGAAAGAATATGTCACGCAGAGAAATCTATGAGATTATTGAGAAGGATGATGGCAGCAATGTATGGAGCCATGTCTACGATGTCTTCATGTTCTGTACCATCATCCTCAGTGTGGTGCCGCTGATGTTCTGGGATGACTATCCGATATTCTGGTATATCGAGGTGTTCACTACGGCCGTCTTCATTATCGACTACATCCTGCGATGGGTGACTGCGGACTACAAGTTAGGCAAGGTGGGACACTCTTTCGTATGCTATCCCTATAGTTTCTGGGCCATCATCGATTTGCTGACTATTTTGCCTAGCTTCCAACTCCTCGGCCCAAACTTCAAGATATTGAGGACATTGCGAATGCTGAAGATTCTGCGCTTGATGAAGGCTCTGCGCTATTCCACCCAGCTATTCCTGTTTGTTGAGGTGTTGAAGAAGGAACGCAAAGTGCTCACTGCTGTATTGCTCTTTGCCGCTGCCTACATTTTCGTGACAGCACTGGTGATGTTTAACTTCGAGCCACGCATCAATCCTAATACTGGCCAGGAAACATTTAAGACATTCTTTGATGCTATTTACTGGTCAACGGTGACGCTGACTACTGTAGGTTATGGTGATCTTTGCCCAGCCACAGACTTGGGACGTCTCATCAGTATGTTCTCGTCGCTCTTTGGCGTAGCAGTCATCGCTCTGCCTTCTGGCATCATTACCGCCAGCTATCTGGATGAACTACGTAGCCTGAAAGAAGGGAAGAAGTCTGAGGAAGAAGATAAACAATAAAGTATATGCAACTGCTTCGACAACTCTATGCTATTCATAGTCCTACGGGCTACGAGTGGTCGATGATACAGTTTGTTAGGGAATATATCAGTAAGCACATCCCTGAAGCGACTGTTCGTTTTGACAAGCTTGGAAATCTGTATATATCAAAAGGTGAGGCGGGCGTAGGCTATCCTACGCTCGCCTGTCACTTAGACCAAGTGCAGAAGATTCATAGCGAGGATTTCGAAGTGAAAGAAGAGGATGGAACTCTTTACGGGTGGAGCGAGCAGAACCAACTACGTGAAGGACTGGGGGCAGATGACAAGAATGGCATTTGGGTCTGCCTGCGCTGTTTAGAAGAGTGTCCACGATTGAAGGTCTTTATGGCTGTAGGCGAGGAAAAAGGCTGCATCGGTAGCAACCGTGCCGATATGTCGTTTTTCAAAGATAGCCTCTATGTGCTGGAGCCCGACTTTAAAGGCGGTGAGGAGATTCACACCAACCTGCGAGGTATTCCCTGTGCCAGCCCAGAGTTTGAGAAGACGCTACAAGTTGAACAGCATGGCTATGTCATTACGGAAGGAAAAGGCAGTGACATCCTTGCTTTGACGCTGAACAACATCGGTGTGAGTTGTGCCAATATTCCCGCCGGTTATTACCAACCTCATAAGGATGATGAGTATACAGTAATAGCAGAATTGGAGAAATGTCTATCCTTTGTGAATAGTACTATTAATACGCTCGACAAGCGTTTCCCTCATATTTACAAGTCGCAGACTCAATTGATGGCAGAAAAAGAGCTATTCAAATAGAACGGATGGAAATACTGGCAATTATAGGCATCATAGTATTAGG
>CADBHI010000108.1 GCA_902794405.1 uncultured Prevotellaceae bacterium | reverse complement strand
AAGGTGCAAATGTTGAAACGATTGATATGGATTTTGTGCTTCTGCCTGCCATTGCTGTCTGTTGGGGCACAAGGTCTTAAACGGGCTGATGCGGCACAGTCGAAGGCAATGATTGAGCGCATCAATAAGACGGCGTCGGGCATCCGTTCCATCGACTGCCAGTTCACGCAGGTGAAGACGCTCCGTTTCTTGGATGACGAGATGACGTCGGAGGGACGCATGCTGTTTATGGCCGACGGTGGCCGACTGCGTTGGGAGTACCAGCGACCTTATAGTTATACTTTCGTGCTGAATGGTGACAAGGCCTACATGCGTTCTGGTCAGGGACGGCAGCAGACGGTCAATGTCAGTCAGAGTCGCCTGTTTCAGGGCATTGCCGAGGTGATGATGAACAGCGTGACGGGTAAGGGCCTGACTACCAGCAGCGACTTCAGCTGCCAGATGTACACCAGTGGTGACGAGTGGCAGGCTGTGCTGACGCCCAAGCGCAAGGAGATGAAGAAACTGTTTAAGGACGTGACGCTGCACTTTAGCAGTACGAAGCAGATGGTAACCAAAGTGGTGATGACAGAACAGTCGGGCGATACGACGGTCATTACACTCAAAAATGTGAAGACCAACGGACGTGTCGATGAGAAGATGTTTGCTGCTTTGTAGTCTGCTGCTGATGGTGGCGGCAGGGATGTCTGCGGTGGAACCGCAGACCACTGTGAGTGGTGACTATCTGCTGGCCCTGAGCGGTCGGCAGCAGTATAGTGTGACCATCGATGCACGTGGTGCAGAAATTACTGGCGTGTGCATTGTGAAGACCAACAGCGAGGGCACTCGTGGTGCTATTGTCAATGAGTTTGGCATTCATGCGCTGGACTTCACGCTGAGTCCTGACCGCCATAAGGTGAGGTTAGAGAATGTGATGCCGATGATGGACCGCTGGTATATCCGTCGCATCCTGCGCAAAGACCTGCGGCTGCTGTTTGGAGCTACCACGACGGGGGGGCTGAAGAGCGGACGTAGTATTACGGTGTCGGACGATGGCACTATCGTGCTGAACAACGCCCGTTATAAACTAAATTATAGCTTGAAAAAGATAGATGACACTACAGAATGAAATGTTTACCGTCGTTGGCGGTGACACAGGCACTGTACATTTACGGTTGAACGCAGACCACGTGATATACCGTGCCCACTTCCCTGGCAACCCTATTACGCCAGGTGTGTGCATTGTCCAGATGATAGCCGAGTTGCTCAGTCAGCAGGTAGGCCGTCGGTTGGCACTCTCGAAGATTGTGAACCTGAAGTTTGTTTCGACCATTTCGCCTATCGAGCATCCGCTGATAGACATCAACATGTCGGCTGTCGACAACAGCGACGCTGAGTGCAAGGTGAAGGGGACGATTACTGCTGAGGGTGAATTGAAGACAAAATTCTCATTAATACTTGTATAGTTAATAGATTGTGTATTGTGGATGGTGGATAGTGTGACGATGAGTGACGTACGACAGTTGATGAGCGATCGCAAGGTGTGTGTGGTAATTCCCACCTACAACAACGCAGGGACAATTGTCGACGTGCTGAGGCGTGTGGCTGCTATTGCGCCAGACATCATTGTGGTGATGGACGGTTGTACCGATAACAGCCGTGAACTGGTGGAGCGGTGGCAGCAGGAGCCTGGACAGACAGCCAACGTTCTCGTAGAGGACTATGCCGAGAACCACGGTAAGGGACATGCCTTGTTGGTAGGTTTCAAAAGTGCCATCAAGCATGGCTTTGAATATGCGCTGACCATTGACAGCGACGGCCAGCATTTCCCAGAGGACATTCCCCAGTTTATTGCGGCAATGGAAGAACATCCCGAGGCCGTCATCGTTGGTGCCCGCAATCTTCAACAGGAGAATATGCCTGGCGGCAACACGTTTGCCAACCGTTTTTCGAATTTCTGGTTTGCGGTGCAGACGGGTGTCAGGCTGCCCGATACGCAGACGGGCTATAGGCTCTATCCGTTGCGTCGTCTGTCGGGTGTACATTTGATCACATCGCGCTATGAGGCTGAGCTTGAACTGTTGGTCTTTGCAGCCTGGGCAGGAACCGAATTGATGCCCGTACCCGTGAACGTGTACTATCCACCTGCAGAAGAGCGTGTCAGCCACTTCAGGCCGTTCGTAGACTTTGCACGCATCTCGCTGCTGAATACGTTGTTCTGCGGCGTTGCCATTGTCTATGGCTGGCCTCGTTCATTATGGCGTAAGATAACGAAAAGGAAATGACAAAATTAGTGATGGGCATACACAGGTTTCTCCTGTCTCACAGGGTGCTGGCCATAGCAGTATTGGTGCTGTTAGTGGCTGGTGCAGTAGCTTTAGCCCTGCGTGTAGACTATGAGGAGGACATTGCCAAGTTCTTGCCCGTCAGCGCCGAGCAGCAAGCCTATCAGGAAGCTGTTGACCAGCTGACCACCCAAGACCGAATTGTTGTCGTGTTCAGCGGCAGCAAAGATTCCGTCAAGCAGGCTATGGACAGCTTCGAGAGTCATTTTATAGAGAAAGATACAGCGTCGACTGTAACCGATTTGCAGGTCACGGTCGACGAGACACAGATGCTTGATGTGGTGACTTTTGTCAGCAGCAATGCCCCTTACTACCTGACGGCGGCTGACTATGCCCGCATGGATTCGCTGCTGTCAACAGAAGACTTCGTGGCCCAGCAGCTTGAACTGAACAAGCAGCTGTTGCTGCTGCCTACGGGTGGAATGGCCACGATGACGCTGAGTGAGGATCCGCTCCACCTGTTTACCCCTGTGATGGAAAGGTTGCAGGACATGGGGCGTAACACCAAATTTACGGTTGATGACGGCTATGTGTTTATCCGCGACAGTATTGGTGATGCCGCTGGTAAAACCAGCGACCACGGGTTAGCTTTCCTCACTTCGCCCTACGGCATGAGTGAGTCGGCGCTGAATGCCGAATTAGGACAGCTGATAGACGAGGTGATAGCGATGACCGAGTCCGATTGTCCTGGCGTGAGCATATCTGCTGTTGGAGGGCCGCTGATAGCCGTGAGCAATGCTTCGCAGATCAAGCGCGACAGCATGTTAGCTGTGACTATCTCGGTGGTTCTTATCATGGCATTGCTGATATGGCACTATCGCCGCCTGAGCTATCTGCTGTGGATAGCGGCGTCGTTAGGTTTTGGCTGGCTCATGGCTGTAGCGTGTATGTCGCTGTTGCGTGACAGCATTTCCGTGATAGTACTTGGCATCGGCTCCGTGATTATTGGTATAGCCGTGAACTATCCGCTTCACTATTTGGACCATCTGAAAGAAACTGGCGACAGAGAGCAGACCCTGCGAGATATGGTGCAGCCGCTGCTGATAGGCAACATCACCACTGTCAGCGCCTTCCTCTGCCTGCTGTGGGTCGACGCTGCCGCTATGCGTGATTTAGGTCTTTTCGGCGCGTTGATGCTCATTGGCACCATCCTGTTTGTGCTGGTGGTGCTGCCGCTTTTTTCAAGTGGAAAGCGTTTGCAGGTTAAGCAGGCCAGCAAGTTAGAGGATACCAAGCACCCCCAGTCAAAACTCATATTCTGGGCTGTCCTCATTCTTACTGTGATTCTTGGTTATTTCAGCCTGCAGACGTCGTTCGACAGCGACCTGCGTCACATCAACTATATGACCGACAGCCAGCGTGAGGACATGGAACTATTGGCCTCGCTGTCGGAGGATATGCCTCAGGAGATGACCTCTATGATACCTTCTGCCGATGTGCAGCGACAGCGGCTACAGCTGTGGGACGACTTCTGCCAGCGTCATTCCGGACTGGCCGATACGCTGTTGGCAGAGGGAGCCCGTCAGGGGTTCAAAGCCGATGCTTTCAGTCCCTTCCTGACGCTGCTGACCACTAAGCAGCAAGTACAGAAAGCCGATTTCTTTGAGCCTGTTGGTCAGTTCTTAGGCGGTCAGCATCTGCTGAATGTCAAGAACGTTGGTGCCGAGTTGGTGGAGATTCTTCAGGACAACTTCAATTATGTCAGCTATGTGTGTGGGTTCGTGGTGTTCTTCTTCCTATGGCTGTCGTTTGGCAGCATCGAGCTGGCTCTGATGTCGTTCTTGCCCTTGGCTGTCAGCTGGATATGGATATTGGGGCTGATGCAGCTGTTGGGCGTGCAGTTCAACATTGTCAACATCATTCTGGCTACTTTTATCTTTGGTCAGGGCGACGACTATACCATCTTCATCGCTGAGGGCTTGGTCTACGAATATGCCACTGGCCGCCGTAGACTGGCCAGCTATAGGCGAAGCGTCATACTGTCGGCAGTCCTGATGTTCATCGGCATTGGCACACTTATTCTTGCCAAGCATCCTGCCCTGCGCTCTTTAGCCGAGGTGACGATTATCGGTATGGGTACTGTGGTGCTCATGGCCTACTGTCTGCCACCGTTGGTGTTCCGCTGGTTAGTGAGAGGTTCTTCACCATCCACTATCCACCATCCACCATCCGCCATCCACTCTTCACTCTGTAAGCCCCTGCCCATCACGCTGAAACGTGTTCTGTACTCCCTGTTTGCTATGGGATTCTTCCTCTCGTGCATGTATCTGTTTGTGCTGCCCTACACATGGCTTTACTTCCATTTCGGTAAGGATACAGAACAGCGTAGGCTCAAGTATCATGCCTTTTTGCAGCGATTGTCCGACTTTGTCATCCATCGCGTTCCTGGCGTAAAGTTCTATTTGGAAAACAGGGTGGGGGAGAGCTTTGAACGCCCCGCCGTCGTCATCTCCAACCACCAATCGCACCTCGACCTGATGTGCCTGATGATGCTTACGCCGAAGATCGTGTTTCTGACCAACGACTGGGTGTGGAACAATCCGTTCTACGGTATGGTCATCCATAAGGCAGAGTTCTATCCTGTGAGCAATGGTATAGAAAACCATGTACAGCAGCTTCAGAGTCTTTATGAGCGTGGGTACAGCATCTGCGTGTTCCCAGAGGGCACCCGTTCCGAGGACTGTTCAATCCTGCGTTTCCACAAGGGAGCCTTCTATCTGGCTCAGCAGTTGGGTGCCGATATCCTGCCCATCTATCTGCATGGCGTAGGTCATGTGTTGCCAAAGCGTGACTTCCTGTTGCGTGAAGGACGTATTGATGTGGAGGTGGGTAGTCGTATAGCTTTGGATGACGAACGATACTCACAGGACTTGCTGGAACGTACCCGACAAATGCGCCATCAGTATCAGGAGCAATATCGGCTGATGAGTGAACGTATAGAAACTGGTGATTATTGGAAGTCCTACAGAAAATATATTGAAACCTATACGCATGGCTATGGAGAGTAAGCGTGTTGTCATCATAGGAAGTGGTCTTGGAGGCCTGTCGTGCGGTTTGATACTGAGTCGCAACGGCTATGACGTTACCGTGCTCGAACAGGGCATTCAGGCAGGTGGCTGCCTGCAGTGCTTCCGACGCCAGGGCGTCAAGTTCGAGACGGGCATGCACTTCATTGGCAGCGCTGACGAAGGCCAGGTGCTCGACCGCCTGCTACGCTATCTTGGCGTACTTGACGACATTAGTCTGAGCCGTCTTGATACATCGGGCTACGACGTGGTTTCGCTCCAGGGACAACAGTTCCGCTTTGCCAATGGCCGCGAACAGTTTATTGAGACGCTGGCCAGCGACTTCCCCCTTCAGCGTGACAACCTTAGCCGCTATTTCTCGTTGGTCGAGGAGGTGGCTCAAGCCTCGTCGCTCCATAGCCTGAGGGTGGCCGACAGCGATGCTTCGCCACTGAACACAGAGTTCCAGTTGCGAAGTATGAACGACGTGCTCGATGAGGTCATTAGCGATCCCTTGCTGCGCGATGTTTTGGTGGGCAGCCTGCCTCTGTATGCTGCTGAACGCAATAAAACGCCGTTCTCCACTCACGCCTTCATTACAGACTTCTATAACCAGAGCGCCTTCCGTGTGGTTGGCGGCAGCGATAAGATTGCTGCTTCACTGGTGGCATCGATAGAAAGGAATGGCGGACGTGTACTCACACGGAAGAAAGTGGTGCGCATAGACTGTGACAACGTGAAGGCTGTTGGCGTAGAGACCAGCGATGAGCAGTATTATCCGGCTGACATCGTGATTGCAGGCATACACCCTGCCCGTTTGATTGAATTGTGCCAGTCTCCCTTGTTGCGTCCTGCTTACCGTAGGCGTGTGCAGTCGCTACCTGAGACTGTAGGCGGCTTCAGCGTCTACCTGCGTTTCAAGCCCCAGACCGTGCCGTATATGAACTACAATTTCTATGGCTACCATCAGTCGTCGCCGTGGGATTGTGAACGATATACCGCAGCCGAGTGGCCTAAGGGCTATCTGTATATGCACTTCTGTAACAAGGACCATCAGCAATGGGCCGAGGGTGGTGTCATCCTGAGCTACATGCAGTGGGACGAGGTGGCCAAATGGCAAAACACCTCCATAGGTCGCAGGGGCGAGGACTACGAGCAGATGAAACGTGAACATGCCGAACGCCTTATCGATGCTGTTTCTCAGGAATTTCCCATGTTGCGTCAGGGTATTGACGGCTATTGGTCATCATCGCCTCTGACCTATCGTGACTATACGGGTACCGAGGAAGGTTCCATGTATGGCGTTGCCAAGGACATCAACCTCGGACCGGCAGCCCGCGTCCAGCATCGCACCAAAGTGCCCAACTTGCTGCTGACGGGGCAGAACATCAATTCACACGGAATTCTTGGCGTGCTCGTGGGAACAGTCGTCACCTGTTCCGAACTGTTGACATCGGAACACATCTTTAATGAAATCATAAAAACTAACAGATAGACTATGCAGCATATTATTATCATAGGAGGCGGACTTGGCGGGCTGTTTACTGGGGCACTGCTGACGAAAGAGGGCTACCGGGTGACGGTGCTTGAGAAGAATGCCACCATCGGCGGCGGCCTGCAAACCTTCCGTCGGGGAGGCATGACTTTTGAAACCGGCATGCACATGCTCGGCGGTCTCCGACAGGGTGGCTCCGTTCATAAGATATGTCATTATTTAGGTATAACCGACCAGCTTCAGCTCCGCGATGTCGATCACGACTGCATGGATAGTATCACCTATCAGAGCGACGGCATGACCTATCGTATACCTGAGGGCCGCGAAGCCTTTACGGCGTATTTCGTGCAACTCTTCCCGCATGAGGCACAGGCCATTCGCGACTATGTGGAGTCGCTCTACAGGATAGCCAATGAAGTGGATTTCTTCTATTTGCGCAGCGGGAACAGAGCCCTGCTATCGCACAGCGATCAGTTCTTTTGGTCGGTCACACAGCTGATAGACCATTATATCAAGGATTCGCGTCTGCGCGACATCCTGGCCTACATGAATCCCATGTATGGTGGGGTGGCCGACCATACACCGGCTTACATCCATGCTCTTATCAATGTGCTTTACATGAGTGGACCGAGTAGGTTTATAGGCGGCAGTCAGCAGTTGGCCAGTGCTTTGGCCAAGGTGATTGCCGATGGAGGAGGACAGGTGTTGAGTGGCGAACAAGTGACGGCCGTCCATGTTGACAAGGATCGTCTCTGCACCTCGGTCACTACGGCCAAGGGCCACGAATTTTGTGCCGACTACTATATCTCGGCCATTCACCCCTCGCGGCTTGTCGATATGGCCGATGCTGCTGCCTTCCCCAAGTCTTACCGCATGAGAGTGGCCAGTATTCCAAATACCTATTCTGCTTTCACGGTCTATATCAAGTTCCATCAGGACACCTTCCCCTATATCAATCACACTTGTTATTTCCAGGATGACTATGGCTATGTATGGAAGCATAGCGAATATGATGCCAATGACGAGGCTTGGCCTCATGGATTCATGTACATGACCTGTGCTGATGAGCCCTGTCAGCAGTATGCCTCCAAGATGATTGTCAACTGCCTGATGCCTTTCTCGGCTGTCAGGCAGTGGGAGAATACTACAGTCGGACATCGTGGGAGTGACTACGAACAGTGGAAGCAGCAGCTCGTGGAGCGCGTGTTCTGGCGCTTGGAACAGCTCCATCCTGGCATCCGCAAGTGTGTCGATGAGTTCTGGTCGTCGAGCCCACTGACGATTCGTGACTTCTTTGGTCAGCCTGAGGGAGCCCTCTATGGTGTGCGCAAGGACTGCCAGAATATCATGCTCTCACAGCTGCCTATCTGGACAAAGGTCAAGAACCTGCTGCTTACGGGACAGAACATCAACCTGCACGGTATCTGCGGCGTGCCGCTGACAGCCGTCAATACTGTCGAGGCCCTTGTTGGCCAGAACAAACTGATAGAAAAGATTAATAACTTATATAATAAAACGTATGGAAAGGATTAAAATGAAACTCATCTACCCGAAGTGGAAAAAACTCCCTGGGCAGACGACCTTTAACCTCCCGCCTCATGGCCCAGTGGCATTTGCCGGCACGCTGCCCGACTATGTCGATGTCAGCTTTACCGACGAGAATGTCGAGCCTATCGACTTCAATGAGGAGTGTGACGTCGTGGCGCTCTCCATGATGCTCTCTACTCAGGTGAAGCGAGGTTGGGAGATAGCCGAGGAGTACCACAAGCGGGGCAAGCTGGTCATGGCGGGCGGTATTTCGTCAATGCTTCATGCTGAAGAGATGGTCAACCATGTTGATTCGCTTTTCCTCGGAGAGAGTGAGGGACGTACAGAGGAGGTGATGCAGGACTTTGTGCGTGGCAAGCTCAAGAAAGTATACAACTACTTAGGTCAGCAGCCGCCTATCGAGAGTGTAGGCCCCTGTCGTCGCGACCTTTATAAGCGTGAGCTCTATAACCACAAGGGCGTACAGATGGTTGACTTGTTCCATGCCTCACGTGGCTGTCGTTTCAGCTGCTATCCTTGTGCAGTGAGCTATCTCGGTGGTCGTAAATTCCGTCCACGTCCTATTGACAAGGTAGTTGAGGATATGGCTGCCATTGAGAACAACCGCCTGTTTATTGTCGACAACTCGCTGGCTCAGAACAAGGAGTGGGAGAAAGAACTCTTCCGTGCCATCGCTCCGTTGAAGAAGAAGTGGATTAGCCATACTATTGAGGACGACGAC
>CADBHI010000107.1 GCA_902794405.1 uncultured Prevotellaceae bacterium | reverse complement strand
CAATAACCATTATTCCCTGATGACTACGATCGGCGGGTCATTCAGCGACAGATCGTAGAGGTACGAGGGGTCGATGTTGATCTGGAGTGTGCGCTCCTCACCACGTTGTAACCCCACCAACGGATTTGCAAGGGCGTTTGTTGCAGTACGCTCGGCAATCTTATTACCTCGTTTGTCGTAGATGTCGTATTCTATCACTAAAGAGAGCTTATCAAACAGGGTCGTGGCAGGAATGACATAGCTGCTACACACTGTCGTGGAGGTCGTCGTCAGGGTAATCTCTGTGTCTCTGATGGTCAGCTCGCGCGTTCCTGTACCAGCCATACTATTATTAACCACGCTGCTGATCCCGACACCGTTGGCGAGCGTGACGTCAACACTATAGTGACTGATGTCAGCCACCTGCAGTTTCATGTTTTTAATCTTGATGGTGCGCACCGCATTATAGTCATCGCCCACTCTCATACTGAATATGATATGGCTGTAAAGGTGATCGAGGAACAGATTGATATAATTCTCGCGCTGGCTGTCGTAATCAAAGCTGAAAGCTCCACGCACGGCAGCCGTCTTGTCACTCTCGTTATCCACTTGGTGCACGCCTGTCACAATACATAAGTCTTGTGTAGCCAACGGTGGCAATTGCTGGATATGGAGCACGGCGCCATTCTCGTTCCAGTTAGTAATGCTGCCTGCAAATTCAGCGTCGTCAGGCATATAGCCATATAACTGGTAGGTTCTTACGCCAGACTTCAGTTTCAGTTGTGTCGTCCATGATGACTCTCCAGCATATTTGAACAGCCCCTCAGTGGCCGTCGTACCATTGGTCAGGAATATCCTGATATCGCTGTATTCCTGATCTCCCGTTATGGAACGTGTAACACCAGCCAACCTGAGGGCAGCATCGGGCTCCTGAGCCTGCTCATCCGCAACGTCTTGCGAGCAGGCTGCCAACAGCACGATGACTGTCACCATAAGGATGTACTGTATATGCTTCATGTTACCAGTTATAGAATTCATAACTCTCCTCTGCCGTTCTCCAGGGAGCAATATTAACTACTACGACATGCAGTCGTGCCTGTGCCTGATAGGCATAGACCGTCCAGATATGGTTCCGTGAGAAGCCGCCCTCATCCACCATCTGGAAAGTGGCAGTCTGCTCATCGCCGTCACCTATCTGGAATTTTATCTCGCCCTGCAGCTGCTTGTCGCTTTCACGCAGGAAGTACATTCGTTGGGTCAGGTCGCCTGCTGCTGCAGCATCGTCCAACATGCTTTCATACCTTTGGGGCTCCAGTTCCTTATTGCCCCAGGCATAGACAACGGGCTGGTCAATCGCTGGGACATCGTTAATCGTCGCTGCCAGCAACTCCGGCGTCTCGTTGTTATAGCCACTTGCCGTCTTAATATGACAGGGCTTTCCGTCATAGGATGCATCCTCAGCCATGAAGAGGTATTGCTCTTCAGGTATCATGTCGGTGTTCAGCTTGATGCTATTGATGACGAGAGGCTCGTTGCCTGTCTGATTGGCAAAGGCAAAGCGCAGTTTCGAGATGGTACGTATCAGGGAAACTTTAGCCATCTCACCACCATTATCCAACTTCAGCACGGGAGCAGCGCCTGTCACGGGCTGGTCGCGAAGAACTCCACTCATGGGTAGCCCCACGCCTTCTGGAACCACCATGATGGGAGCGGTCAGACCAAAAGCATCTTGAGTGCTATGTGCAAGAACGGCAGCCTCCAGTTCTGCACGTGTCGTCGTGTGATCGAGCGTCAGATGGCAGTTGTCTGCCGTGACATTGGCCAATGCGTAGACATCCACATGCTCACGACCCGTCTCTGCCGTCATGGCGTAATCCGCGTCAATGGTCAATTGGAACACCTCATAGCCACCAGGCTTGTTCAGGGCCGATGTCCCTGAAGGTGAGAAATAGCCAATCAGCTTATTTGAATCGTGAGTAAACACCCATATCTGCAGGGAATAGACCATCGCCTCGTTGTTGATAGGCTCAACGTCGCCAATATATGCACGGGTGGGCACCGCCGTTTGCGGAGCATGTACGTAGATGTACAGCTGTGCGGGTGTCTTGTCCTGTTCACTGCTATGGTCAGCAGTTTGATCTCCATCAGACGATGAGCATGCCGTCAGACACAGCAACAGCATCGATAGCAGCAGCCAACTCCTATGACTGTTGCTAAGGCGAGTGATGATATGTCTATACGTCTGCTTCATCGTTCTTTAAAATAAGACCTCATCGGGTGTCGTAGCCACCCATTTAGGTACAAGTTCAATTCCCATCTCTAATCGTGGTGACAAGAGGTTGGGCACCACGTTATAGGCTTTCTCCAAGCCGGTAACTTTGATATTCAGCGTGGTCGTGTAGTCTTGTGTAAACACACGGTCACGAATCTCCGTACGCGAGTCGTCCTTGAACTGCTCAGGGTCAATCTCGCCCACGAGATAGAATTTTGTTCCTTTCAGTACGCTGCCGCCCAAGCCTTTGAAATCCATGCCACTATTGTTCGTAAATTCCAGTGCCACAGGCACTTTCTTTTTGTCGTATGTTTGCAGCGCCAGTGTATTGACAAACTGGTCAGCGTCGGCCAATGAACTCAGATAGAGTTTGGGCAGCTGGTTATCATAGATAAACTTCATATCAGCCTCCGAATAGACGGGATAGGCTGTGGTGGGTGTAAAATCAAAGCCCACTGGCAGCTGTCCGCCTACGATGACACCCGTCAGGGGGAAGTTTTTGTCTCCTACAGGAATGTCTGCCCCATCCGCATCTTTCAGGTCTGAGCTGTCTGTTTTCTTGAGCGTTATCTGTACATGTGCCACGCCATATTGTAGGGGGTCTTTAATGGCAACCGACGTGGTATTGGGACTTACCACACCATCAGCATATTCATAGTCTGCTAAGATGGCAGTCCATTCGCGGTCAGTATATTGCGCCTTCCGCTTATCGATGGTTGATGTGTAGATACGGCTGTTGCCGTAGTAGTAGAGTTCGGCAGGATAGGCATAACGGTCAATGCCGTTGATGTCTGCCAGTGTGGTGGTGATGACCTGTGGCTCAAAGGCTGCGTCCGACCAGCGGATGACAGCGGCGCCATCAGGCAAGCCAATGGAAGCGGGGAAGTCGTTCCAATTGTTGTCGTAAGTGTCTATGGCTCCAATTATCGCTGCGCGGATGGCCAAGTCTGTTTCATCTGACAGCGTCATGTTGTTCAAGGCCGATTTCAAGGCCTGCGTATAGGCGCGGATATTGGTTGCTGATCCTGGCAACGGCTCGCCGACATCCTCTTCTGTCTTGTTAACGAAGTTCAGATACATCACGCGTAATGTGGCGTTGGGAGCATCTTTCCATGCCACATTATTGCCTTCAGCATTGGCGATAGACGTCATATAGTTGGCCAATGCAGCGGCTGTGGTATGAACGTTGTTGTCGGTAATCGCTTCCAAGGAGAATCGGATGTCTTTGGGCGCCATGTCAGCAGGGAATGTTTCCACCAGCGAGCCATTGACATGTTTGCCGCCGGAGGCTTGTGGTGCACAGCCATAGCACAGGAAGGCATTGACGCCCGACATCAGCGTGCAGTTGTCGTAATAATAGTACGCTCTGGAGCCAACAGGCTTTTCGCCGTTGCCAAACACCTGGAAGGCTTTCGGCATATCGCTGGTAGTCACCTTTTCAGCTGAGGCAATGTTAAAGGGAACGATACGCTGCATTTCGATGCCACGATACGCCTGTCCCTGTTCCTGAACCACACCAGCGCTCATACGTGTCGTAGGACGTGCTTCCTTGGATACAGTGAAAGCGATATCGGCTACCACAGTTGCGTCTGTTTCCGACACTTGTGGTAGTTCGTCGTCTGTTGCACAGCCTGTCATCAAAAGGATGACTGAGATCAGACTAACGTGCGCGTACCTTATTATCATATTATAAGGGCGTATCATACTCACCTGCACTATTCCAATTCAGCGTAACGCTGACACCCACAGTATTGTTATAGGGTCTCACGGCACCTTCGCCGTCGAGTTCACACTTAATGATTTTCAAGTTTCCCGCCTTCAGCGGTTCGTCTATGTTCAAGATGGTCTCTGTAACGCTGCCGTCTGGCTTCGTCAGGTACACCTTAAGCTGCCAGAGTGTAGGACTCTCTGCCGATGCCGGAACTGCATCCCTTGAGGGGAAGTTCACAGAACAGAAGCATAACAAATTACTGTCTGTCGCTACCGGTTCAGCTATGACGAGTGGAGGATTCTCTGTAAAGATATACGTGCTGTCGCTAACATTGAAAGCTTCGGCAAAGCCCGTAGCATAGACCTTTAGGTCGGTATAAGCCAGTCCTTTGGGGTCAATCACCAAGGCCACAGCACAGTTTGCCATATACAGAGACACGTTGAACGTCTGGTCAACGCCCGACAGCAGCTCCATGGGCTGACGAGCGGTGAAGAGTCCAGTGGTGTGAGAGGGCAGCGTTTCTATTCCGTCAGTCAGTTGCCCATTCGCCTGTTGAAGTGTCGAAGAATTACTATACTCGTCACCCTTCATGCTCACCACGTCATTATCCGCAATGTTGGCTATTGCCAGGTGCATGTATTTGCTTATGGGCAACGTCAGATTATCGCTCCACTGGTTTGCATCTATGACGCGCTGGTCATGCTGCAAGCGGTTCAGGGCTCCTTCGGTGTCGTAGAACGACAGGTCCACGTCGTGGGCAATGTCTGTGAAGATACCTTTCAGATGCGCCCTCAGCGCATTGGCCACGTTGAGTTCATTCGGCGTGGTCAACTGGGTTTGCAGCTCGGTGGTCATATTCGTCACTAATCGCAACTGATAGTTCATCTTGACGCTGTTACCGCAGTCTGACAAATCATCATCAATCGTGGAGCATCCTACCGTCAGCCAGAAGGCTGACAGTAGGAGTCCAATATTGATGAAAAAGTATCTTCTATGCCTCACCTTAAAAGTGATTATTTCAAGTATATATACTGGCAAAAGTGTCTGCCTAATACGTTGGTCTAATATAGAAGAATATTAGTTGCCACCAAGTACGACATTGTCGAATGTCAGACCTGGTCTCCAATCGAGGTCAACAGACAAACCGAATGACAACTGGCTTGAACGCAGGTCAGGTATAGTGACGTAGGCGTCCTGCAGACTCGATGTGTGAGCGGAAGCGTCGGCAGTAAACTTGAAGTTTGCAGTAGTCATGTAGTCCTGAACAAAGACACGGGTGGTCTTGGTTGAAACACCATCTTCGTCAAGGGGTGGTACCTGGTAATGTGTATCCCAGTCGGCAATTGTCTTATTTGTAGGATCGAGTTCTGCAACGAGGTAGAATGTCTGACCCGCACGAATCAGGTTGTCACGCCCCCAGAAATCTTCACCGTTGTTGACGAACTGAAGTGCTACGCGTACCTTGTTTTGCGTACTTACGCTGGTATAGTTGTCAAACAGAATGGTGTAATTGGGTGCTGTTGCAGAACCTGCAGTTTTTGGAACAGCAGTTCCTGCAGCAAGACCTGTCACACGGTTGTCATAAACCAACTTGTCGAAATCGGTGGATGTAGGCAGGAACTGCCAGTCAACACTTGCGGGTTGGCCTCCAACAATAACGCCTGTCCATGTAAAATTGATATTTGCAGGAGCGAATGATTTGTTGGATTCACCTGTGTTAAGTGCTGCCCTGTTGTCCTCAAGTGCAGTAACACCTTCCTTGATGCTTACGGTAGCATTCAGAAGAGCTACACCGTAGTTCACATTCTTTGTCATGGCTGTTGCACGAGTCGCAGATGTAACCGATGTTCCTGACCAATCGCTGTCCCACTTAGTGTTGTCATCCCAATTAGCAACACCATTAGGATAACCTTCAGAAGAAGTCTTCTCCTTGTTAGAGGTACGAACGCCGCTGTTGCAATAATACATCAACTCTGCAGGGAACTGAAAAGCTGCTGGGTCAGTTGTATTTCCTTTGTCAAGCAGTTCTGTTCCCGGATGCTTATGAGCAAAAGTGTTTGTTGAAGCAGTATATGTGAGCTGTGCTGCACCCTCGGGCACGGTAAAAGTAGTAACAGGGAAGTTCTGTAGTTCTGTAGTAACAACATCATTCCAGTCATTATTCCAACTTGTACCCATTGCTGTTTTGATAACATCGGCACCCTTAAAGCCAGTAATAGCCTCTGTTTGGGAATAAGTAAAGTAATTGGTTATCTGAGTATTGATTTGCTGTGCGAGATGTTTTGCCAACTCTTCGTATGGAGATGTCGGTTTGGCATTTGCTACTTTTAGGGTTACAGAATACAAATCTTTCACTGTGGTATGAATCGCATTTGAAGAACCACCGCGCAGTTCGTTAGCACCATAAGATGTAAGGGTAGTGAAAGCTTTATAGAGAATTTCCTCCAGTGGTGAAAGAGCACGATCTTGAGTGGTCGGGTTCAAGTCTTTCCACGTAGAGGTTAAAACATCTCCGTCATTACCCGTCCAAGATGGATAATCCGCTTTAACAACAGTATAGGTACCAGTGACATTGACGATCTTTGTCATGATAGCAGCCAAGACTTGTGCTGTATGTTCGAATCTCACTGCATTTGCTCCTACACGTGTGTTGAGATCAAAGTGGAAGGCAGTAGCTGTTGAACCCGAAACGGAATAGGTGACCTTGCCGACCTCATTATCGTCTGCATTACTGGCTTTGATGGCCTTGCCGTAGAACAGCATGGCATCTGTACCTGTAGGCATGGCAAGTTCCAGAATACGGTGAGAATTGTTTCCGTCATTGTCAAGAGAGCCTGCGGCAGCCACAGTTCCCAAGTCATAGCGATTGGCTGCTTTTGCAGCTGCAAAAGTTGCATCAACGAAGCCTTTACCACTTGTATTGAAGGCAAACAGGAGGGTGTTGTCAATGCCGCGGAAGTTCTCACCGCCAGCCTGTACGGTGGTAGCTCCAGAACGAGTCTGGGCTTTGCTTGCAATGTTCAGCACGAACTGTGACTTTACAAGTCCAGTGGCTGCGTCATAATTGGGATTGTTTTCCACTGCTGCAACCTCGTCATCAGACGAGCAAGCGGTGAGTCCCAACGTGCCAGCAAGTGCTATCGCACTCATCATGGCATAAAAGAAATACTTTTTCTTCATAGTTTCAAAAGTTACTAAAATGTTAAACTAAAAATTATTATTCTCATTACTGATTGTTCTTTTCCAATTGCCTCAAGTTCTCTTCTGCATCCACATTGCCGTTGGCAGCTGCACGGCGGAAACATTCGATGGCTTCCTGCTGCTGGCCGCAAAGCCAGTAGGCCACACCCAACGCGTTCAGGGCGCGTTCGTCGTCGCGAACCGTCAGCAACAGGCGAAGCGCCTCACGATGGCTGTCGCTACTATCGTTGGTGAGCAGCTGGCTGGCCTCGTTGATGACCTTGGCGGCCTTATCGGGCACGTAGTCATAGTAGATACGGATGTATCCCGAATTACGCTGGTCGCTGAGGATGCGTTCCTTGACATAATTCCAAGTGCGGCCTCCATTCATGCGGCGCAACTTCTGTTCACGGACGTTGGCATCGCTCTCGCTGTCGATGATGCCGATGGCCTGCTGCAGCTCCTGGCTATGTTGCGGCTCCGTCGTCACACACTCGGCGAGCTGGTCGCGGAACTCAGCCCATGCCTCACCGCCACCGACGGTGTCGAAGAGGGAATCGGGAATCTGCAACCGATCCTGCACATAGTGCTGCAGGGCGAGGGCACGATTGGTGGCTAACTTCTCGTTGCCGGCAATGGGGCCTTCGATGGAGGCGAGACCGATGATCTGGATGATCTTCACGCTGCTGGTGGTGTCGGCCATAATCTGGCGGGCAATATCAACAATGCGCTCCAGAACGCTTTTGTTCTCGCGGAACTCCGTATGCAGCTCTGACTTCGCCAAGGGGAAGTGTACGTAGAGGGCATCCTTGTCGCGACGGAGGATGCGAGTACGGTCGTAGGGTTTGTACTGCGAAATATGTGCGAGCACCGGATTCTCCTTCTGCAGCTGACCCGCACGCCCCGTGAAGTCTGGTACGGCATGTACGATGGGTACGAAGGGCTCGGGCTGTGTTTTGGCAGAAGGTATAATGTAGACGGCGGGCTCTTCGACTGGCTGCATCTTGGCCGGACGTCCTGGGATGTTATACACGATATTCAACGCTGCCTGTGGCATAACGAATAGTTTCTTTTCATGACCAAGTAACTGACCGCAGTGTACACATTCATAACGGTCAAATTTGGTATATCCTATGGCTGCACCTATCAAGGCTTCGAAGTTAAAATACCGTCCTAACGGCCACGAATAGCCGTAGAAGGCACCGAGGGCCCAGAGGTCACCCTGCCTACGCTCATCCCTGACGGATTTGTACAGGCCAAAGGGAAATGTGATTCCTCCCACATTGTAGTGGCTGTAGATAATGTTGGCTCCGAAGAAATGATGAACGTTGACAGAATCTTTCCAATAGCGGACTGAGGGTGAGAGCAACAAATGACGGAGTTTGCGGGTCTCAGCATCGTCCTTAGGCCACGGACGATAGCCTGCCGTCATGCCTACAGACCAATGGGGAGCCAATCGCGCACCTACCCTTAAATTAGGGGTAAGAAAGGCATCATACAGGAGGTTGTTGCTGACCGTAAGTGTCTGTGCATCGGCATCTGTAAACACGCAGCAGAAAAGCGCAGTTAAAACGAAAACTTTAACCACACCAAGAACATTTCTTTTTGTAGCTCGCATTTTCATGGTGCAAAGATACACATTTTTATGACAAAACAAAAACTATTTAACATAAAAATGTTAGATATGGGGGGAGAATTTGCAAAAAAGAACAATACACAAGGAATTTTAACGGTTATGACGAAACAAATGCGACTTTGGCACGTATTATGCCGAGCGGCGTAACTAATTGAAAAGAATCAATGATGTGTGCAAACAATTACAATTTGCACACATCATTTTTTGTATCTCTTTAAAAGCTATATTAAGAATTTTGCATTTAAGGGTGTCAGGGTGACAGAACGCCGATGTACAGGGCGTTTGCACCCTTTTTTGAGGGTGACAAGGGTGACAGGAGGGTGACAGGAGTGTGCGCACACAACCCCCAAATGGCAGGTGGATACCGGTTTGCGCCCCTCCCCCTGTATGATTTGTTATGTTTAAGCCGTTCAAACTCTTCTCGTATTATCCGTTTTGAAGATGACTGAAGGCAGGAAACGGCTAAATTCTCTAGAGAATTTGACGGTTTACTCCGACCAAAGCATCGCTTAGCCGGGCATTTAGTGCTAAATTCTCTAGAGAATTTGATTCCAGGTGGCGCATTCTTCCACAGAAGCAACGGTTCTTAATCTGAATTAGGGCAGGGCAAACAGTTCTTCTTTTGTCTCCTGTCACCCTCCTGTCACCCTTGTCACCCTCAAAAAAGGGTGCAAACGCCCTGTACATCGGCGTTCTGTCACCCTGACACCCTAAAATGCAAAATTCTTAGTATAGTAATTGACTCAACTTTCGCAAGTTGAGTAAGGAGTTGAGGAGTAAGAAGTTGAGGAGTAAGTAGTAGCCTAGATACTTATTTTTTTAGACAAAAGAACAAAAGAAACATAAAAATTATGAATTATGCATTATGCATTATGAATGATTTTGTATCTTTGCAAACTGAAAACCTGACAAAAAGGGATTATGAACAGAAACAGACTTCATCTTTTGACTCTGGTAATAATGGTCACCGCCACCATATTCCTGTCAGGATGCGGAGGAAATACCAAAGAACAGGAAAGGCAGCGCAGGGAAGCAGAAGACATGGTCTATGCGGCCTATCTCGACAAGGACTACCCACGTATCATA
>CADBHI010000106.1 GCA_902794405.1 uncultured Prevotellaceae bacterium | reverse complement strand
GGTTGCCGTGTCAGATTCTTGTCTCGCTTAGAAACTGCAGACTGTACCGATATTAGCTTGGCGGGGCAATTTGTTTTCAAGTTTATAGAGGAAAGATACTAATAATAAAATAAAAATGAGTACCTTTGCAAATATTTATTATGTTTTTGTGAAATAGACTCCCTCATATGAAATTTAAATTACTCTTGTTAATTGCGCTGACGGTGCAGATGACAACGGCAAGTGCGCAGGGATTGACCACACCGAACCAAGGGTTCAGGAATCCCGTGCTACCAGGATTTCATGCCGACCCGAGCGTGTGCAGGGCGGGCGACGACTTCTACCTCGTCAACAGCACGTTCCAGTACTTCCCTGGCGTTCCTGTTTTCCATAGTAAGGATCTGATTCACTGGGAGCAGATAGGCAACTGCCTGACTCGACCTTCCCAGCTCGACCTCACAGGTCTTTACAAACAGGACAATCCAGAATTGGGGTGGACGAATGCTGGCGTATATGCAACTACTATACGAGAGAATAAAGGGCGTTTTTATATGGTGACAACGGTATTCCCTTCTCGTCGTCACTTCTATGTGTGGACAGATAATCCTGCCGGCGAATGGTCTGAGCCTATAGTCATTGACTTTGCTATAGGCAGTTGCGACCCTACGCTCTATTTCGAAGGGGACAAGTGCTATTTCCTTTGGAAAGAAGGTGACATAAAGATCTGCGAGATAGAGGTGGAAACAGGCAGGAAGATTGGCGAAATTCATCAGCTTGCCGAGGGAGGAACCGAGCAGGGGCATCATGTCAACATCCTGCGTAGCCGTAACCTCTTTGGACCTTACGAACCTAATCGTGCCAATCCTATCCTCTCGCACTTCAATATGGAAATGCAGAACAGTGAGATTCAAGGACTGGGTCATGCCGATTTCGTTCAGGCACCTGACTCTACGTGGTGGATGATCTGCCTGGGCTACCGAACAAGCGGTTACCTGCTTCATGTCATGGGACGTGAGACAATGCTCGCTCCAGTTCGGTGGGATGAGAATGCGTGGCCTGTTGTGAATGGCAATGGCACTCTGACAACTGATATGCATTGTCCAACACTTCCTCAAGTGCCAATGCCTCTTGACCCCGTGCGCGAGGATTTCAACTATGTCAAGCGTGATGTACCAGCAGATAGTTACAGTTCTATTGGTATGCCGTGGGGATGGCATAGCATTGGTAATCCTGATTATTCTCGCTATTCGCTTACAGAGCGCAAGGGGTGGTTACGTTTAAAGCCTACTACAACTACGCTTGACAAAGCAACTTCTCCGACTTTTGCTGCACGTCGCCAGACAGAAAAGGTGTTTACAGCAACAACACTGCTTGATGCGTCACACATTGGAGAAGGCATGCAGACGGGCATCACGGCTTATGCTGCTCCACTTAATCACTATGATGTCATCGTGGAGAAGCGAGATGGAAAACTTTATGCCAAATCGAATATCCGCATTGGAGAATTGGCTCACTGCAATAAGGAGGTGCCGCTAAATAATAATAAGGTGTATCTGCGCATCACCTCAGACGCGGCCTATTACTACATGCAAGTTTCTGACGACGGCAAGCGCTTTCAGACACTGGGCAAGATGGATTTCCGCTATGTCAGTACAGAGGTCATTGGAGGATTCACAGGCGTCATGCTTGGTGTATTTGCCCAATGCACTTCTCCTGACAACAAATATGCCGATTTTGATTGGTTTGAATATAAGACAAATTGATGATCATGAAGCGATTTTTAGTTACCCTTTCTGAAAAAAATCATGGTTATTTCGTATCTTTGCAAATAAATTCATTTGTTAGCATGAAAAAACTCTATACCATTGTATGGCTGCTCATGACGAGCCTGGTGCTCTCAGCAGCAGAAATCAGTCAAGAGCAGGCATTAGCGAATGCACGTTCTTTTATGCGCCAGAAGAGTAGTGCCGGACTGGGGCTCAAACGTGTTCAGGAACGTAAGAATATGCAGGCGGTTCCGACGGGGATGCCCGAACTCTATGCCTTCAACATCGAGGGCGGCGGCTACGTGATTGCCTCGGCCGACGACCGTACGCTGCCTGTGCTGGGCTATAGCCCGACAGGCTGTTTCGATGCCAGCCAGATGCCCGACAATATGCGCGCCTGGCTCCAGGGCTATGCCGAACAAATCAGAGTGCTGGGGGATGTCTCTGCGGCTGCAGCTGTTGTCGCAGACCCGGGCTTGACAGCCATAGAACCGCTTATGCAGACCCGTTGGGGACAATATGCCCCTTATAACCTGCTGACACCTGTCGCCAACGACAAACAGACAGCAACAGGCTGTGTGGCCACGGCTATGGCTCAGGTGATGTACTACCACCAATGGCCCAAAGCTGCCACCCCCGACATTCCTGCTTACACATACACAGACAAAAAGACCAAAGAGCCCGTTGAGGTGCAGGGAATGCCTGCCACTACCTTTGAGTGGGACAAGATGCTGCCAGCCTACACCACGGACAGCCCAGGCACGGAGGAACAGCAGCAGGCGGTGGCCACACTGATGCGCTACTACGACCTGCAAGGCCGTCGTGTGAGTCATCCGCGCAAGGGAATCTATATTCGAAACGGCAAAAAGATCCTCAGCAAGGCGGCTTGGCAATCTTGGGATTGATTTGTAGTTTTATCTGAGTGTATGGAAACAATATGAAGTGGACTGTATTATCAGATAATCGAAGCGTTAACTGCGCTCTGTCTACAGAGCATGGACTGTCTATCCTGTTGCACACGGAGCGGTATAAGATTCTGCTTGATACTGGAGCGAGTGACGTTTTTATCCAAAATGCAGAGCAGTTGGGCATAGACCTCAGCGATGTGGACTATGTTTTCATTTCTCACGGACATAGTGACCATGCTGGCGGCTTACGATATTTCTTGGAACAGAACACCAAAGCAAAGGTCATTGTTTCGCCCGATGCCATGAGTGGTCAGTTCTTTTCAAAGCGAGGGAATCTGCATAGCATTACTTCGGAGTGGCCTGAGATAGACGATGACAGACTCGTCATGATAGACCATACCTGTGAAGTGTATGATGGTATCCATGTGATTGCCCATATTCCTCAGATTCATCCGATGCCCAAGGGGAATCAAAATCTCTATGTGCAGGATTCCGACGGGAACTATATCCACGACGATTTCCGTCACGAACTGGCTTTATATACCGATGGCTTTTTGTTCACTGGCTGCGCTCATAGTGGACTGGAGAACATTCTTTCAGCCTGCCCCTGGCCCGTAAAGTTTGTAGTAGGTGGTTTTCACTTACTCGATGGACAAGAGACGGAAGAAGAACTTAAGGCATTGACTCAAAGGCTGAAGGAACACTATCCTACAACACGATTCTATACCAGCCATTGCACAGGTGACCATGTGTATGAGGTAATGAAGGGCGTGATGGGAGAACAACTACAGTCCTTCGGGTGTGGAACTATTTAGGCTGTCAGTATGAGCAGTGCTGTTAATGCCTGCAAAATCTGGTATTCTACTTCTTTGCTCCATTTTCAAAATCTACCAAATCCAACAGTTCATAGTTTTTACTGTAGACGGTTAATGACTTTCCATCGCTAACTCATCCTCTTTTTATACTCCTGCGGATAGATGCCGGTGGCACGCTTGAAATAGCGGCAGAAGTTGGCGGTGGTAGGAAAACCGAGTTGGTAGGCGGTTTCCTTGATTGTCAGCTCAGGTTGCATGTCCATGATGCGCTTTGCTTGTGTCGCTACATACTGCTGAATCCATTTCAAGGGCGTGAGGCCGTTGCTATATTGGCGGAACACTTTAGAGAAATACCGCGCGTCGTAGTCCATCAGCTCGGCATAGAAATTGACATTGCGGTTCTCCTTATAGTGCTCTACCACGAGGTTGCAGAACTGCGCGTAAAGCGTTGCGGAATAGCTCTCCGTCCACTGCCTGTCCTGTTCACGTCGGTAGTAATTGATAAACTCGTACCCCACTGCCAGGTGCGACAGCAACATCTGCCGCCGCAGTTGCAGGTCATTGTGGTCGTGCGAAGCAATCGCCTCCAACAGTTCGAGTAGCGCCATCACGCGTTTGGCTTGCACATCGGTTAGATGACAGCGTGGCGCGTAGTTGAACTTATCGGAGTCATGGGTAAAGGCATGTGCCTTCAACTCGTTGAGCATTTCCGCCGAGATTAAAACCCGTGCATAGGTGTAATCCTCTGAACACGCTATGCGTCGGAGGATATGGCCGGGCATGAGGATTCCAAAGTCGTTCTTTTCAATCGACAATTCCTGCATGTCGAACATGACGCGTGCATTGCCGCGCAGACACAAAAGAAGAATGACGTGCGGAAACACCACATCCATGCTGGTCGTGGGGTAACAGTGTGTCTCTTTTTCCATATACACTCCGTTCTGCTCAACGGACTGTAACAATTGGGCTAATGTTGGGTCTCTCTGCATCATGTCTTATCCTTTTATGCCTGCAAAATTACAACTTTTTTTGGAATTACAACCAAAAATCACACATTTTGATAGCAAAAAGGCGAAAATTGGTAGCATCTTCTTGCTATAAATTGTTGCGTATGTCACAAAAAAGCAGTAACTTTGCAACCTTGCATTATGTGTAAATCAACGAGAAAAACGTCCATATATTGTCAGAGTTAAAAATTGAGATTATGAGCAAAAGAATCAACTTGACCGCCTTGCTATTATTACTGGCAACAACATTCTGTCACGCCCGCACATTGACATTGGAAGAGGCTGACACCATTATCATCATATTGGTATTTATTGTGATACTTCTTATTGTGCTGGGAGGTGTCAGTCTGTATTATAACAGGATTGTCAGTCGGCGAAATGAGCAGCTTCTCCGAATACTCAATGCGCTGGATGACTACCGTGTAATCATGGGCCACAGGGAACAGTCGTTCGACGAGCAGGAGGAGGCGATCGTGAAAAAGCAGCCGAAGCCAAAGGTTGCCAAGGTGGTCCAACTGGACGAGGAACACGCTTTCTTCGTGAAAATGGATGCTCGCGTGAACAAGGAGATGCCTTTTACGAATCCAGATTTTGACCAACAGTCGCTAGTTGAGTTTATGGAAGTCGACCTGGATACGTTCTGTAAGTTGGTGCCGCGATATAAGGATCCCGAGAGGACGCTTGAATACATCAACTCCCTACGAGCAGAATACGCAGCAAAGATACTCATGGAGCACCCAGACTACTCGATGGACGACATTGCCAGCATGTGTGGCTTCACGAATACAGCGTCATTCAACAGTGTATTCAGATTCGCCTTCGGTATCACGCCAACGAACTATCTGAACGGTGTAAGACAGATGTTCAAGAAGAAAGCAACCTAAAGGGAGAAGTTTGTACCCCGACCGAGAATCGAACTCGGAACTAAGCTTTAGGAGAGCCTTGTTATATCCATTTAACTATCAGGGCAGGTGTTTTTCGGATGCAAAGATACAGTAAAAAAGGGAAACGACCAAATTATTTGGCTGCTTTTTGCTTGTTGGCCACTACAGAGAGGAGGATTGAGAGGAGCAGGACGCCGAAAATGAAGGCCAGCGACCAGGGGGTTGGCACTTCGATGTGGGGCATGTTCAGCTCCACGCCACAGAGTCGGCCCAGGGCGTTGACGTATTCGTCCATTGCCAGCAGCATCTTGATGCCTACGAAGCTGAGGATGATGCCGAGGCCGTATTTCAGATAGCCGAAGTACTTAGCGATGGCGGCCAGTGCGAAGTAAAGAGCGCGTAGGCCGAGAATGGCGAAAATGTTCGATGTGAGCACGATGAACGGGTCGCGGCTGACGCTGAAGACGGCGGGTATGGAGTCGACGGCGAAGGCCACGTCTGTGGTCTCGATGACGATGAGGGCGATGAACAGCGGGGTAGCCTGAAGTGAAGAGTGAAGAGTGAAGAGTGAAGAATGATGTGAGTCTTGGGTGCGCTCGGCTGAGCGGATAAAGAACTTGTCGCCGTGCATCTGATCGGTGACAGGAAAGAAGCGCTTGAACAGTCGTACAAAGATGTTGTTGGCAGGGTCTACCTGCTCGTCATCGTCGTGCCCGAACATCTTGATGCCCGTATAGACGAGGAACAGGCCGAAGAGACCCAGTATCCACTCGAAACGCTCAACCATCGCGGCACCTGCAAAGATAAAGATGCTACGCAGTACCAAGGCGCCGAAAATGCCCCAGAAGAGTACCTCGTGCTGATACTTGCGCTCAACGCCGAAGAAGGAGAAGAGCATGAGGAACACAAAGAGATTGTCCATCGACAGCGACTTCTCGATGAGGTATCCGGCTAAGAACTCCATCGCCTTGCCGTGGGGGTCGACAGGATACCAGAAGTAGATGCCTGCACAGAACACGAGTGAGACGGCAATCCAGACTGCCGTCATCTTCAGCGCTTCACTGATATTGACCTCGTGCTCGCCTTTGCGTGCGAACATTTTCAGATCAATAATCAGCATGATGAACACCAGGATGTAAAACACTACCCACGTCCAAAGAGGCATGCCCATAAGTTCCATATTCGTAACGTCTCTTTTCGCAATTTCGCTGCAAAGGTACATAAAAAAAGGTAAAGTGGAAAGTGAAAAGTGAAAAATCTGCTGTCACCCGTATGAAGGTTCAAGTTTTTTTGCTATCTTTGCAACCTGTAAACCAAGACAATCGGAAAACAATGAAACAGAAACTACTGACGCTGGCTCTCCTTCTGACCTTTGCCGTCGAGGCTTTGCCGCAGGCAATGATAGCCCACCCCTGGCAAGGCAAGCGGGTGGCCTACTTTGGCGATTCCATCACCGATCCGCGCAACAGCGGCTCGAAGAAGAAGTACTGGGGATTCCTCGAGGACTGGCTCCAGATAACGCCCTACGTCTACGGCGTCAGCGGTAGGCAGTGGAACGACATCCCCCGTCAGACCGACCAGCTGAAGCAGGAGCACGGCCAGGACGTGGATGCCATCCTCGTGTTCTGCGGTACCAACGACTACAACAGTGCCGTGCCCATCGGACAATGGTGGGATGAGCGCAAGGCTGAGGTGGAGTACGGTCACGGCCAGCCGAAGACCATGATGACGCGCCGCCAGCGTACCCCGTCGATGGATCCGACGACCTTCAAGGGCCGCATCAATATAGCCCTCGACTCGCTGAAGCGCACTTTCCCCACGAAGCAGATTGTGCTGCTGACACCCATCCACCGTTCCGACTTCCACGCCAACGAGAAGAACTGGCAGTGCGACGAGTCGTATACTAACCGTTGCGGCGAGTATCTCGATGCCTACATCGAGGCCGTCAAGGAGGCGGGCAACGTGTGGGCCGTGCCCGTCATCGACTGGAACGCCTCCAGCGGACTGTTCCCGATGCTGAAGGAGCACGAGCAGTATTATAAAGGTAATACCGACCTGCTGCACCCCAACGATGCCGGCCACCAGCGCATGGCCCGTACGCTGATGTACCAGCTGCTGGCCCTTCCGTGTGTGTTCTGAACATTAAAACCCAACCAATATGAAACGACTTATTACTATGGCAGCTGTGCTGCTGACCGCCGTCACCATGATGGCAAAGACGGAGACCGTTCCGTCGTCAAACAACAGGCTTGAATTGACATTCAGCGATGAGGGAGGAGTAGCCACCTATAGCATCAGCTACGACGGTGTGCCTGTGCTAACCACTTCGCGCTTAGGCTTTGAGGCCGACTTCGGCGACTTTACGCAGGGGCTGAAGATGGGCCAGTACAAGATGCAGTTCCGCGATGCCACCATCATTGTGAAAGGGGGACCGAACCGCAGGGTGAATGCTGTGCGATATACCGTGCCGTTCACCAACGACAAGGGCCAGCAGATGTCCGTCATCTTCAACGTGACGAACAACGGCGTGGCCTACTGCTACGAGATTCCCCGTCCGGGCGAGAATCCGAAGTGTGGCGTTATTCGCCGCGAGGTCAGCTCGTTCAACTTCCCTGAGGGCACCTCCACGTTCCTCTGTCCGCAGATTGGCCCCATGACGGGCTGGGAGCGCACCAAGCCCAGCTATGAGGAGGACTACAAGGCCGATGCCCCCATGGCCGTGAAGTCGCAGTTCGGGCAGGGCTACACCTTCCCGTGTTTGTTTAAAGCCCCCCTGTTGTCCCCCCCTGGGGGGACGGCAAGTCCCAAGGGTAGCAACTCCTCCCCCAAGGGGGAGGCTGGGTGGGGGCTTTGGGTCCTCGTCTCCGAGACGGGCGTCGACGGCAGCTACGTCGGCTCACACTTGAGCGACTACAATCCTGAGACGGGCTATACCATTGCCTTCCCGCAGGCAGGCGAGAACAACGGCAACGGTACGCCCTTTGCCGGCATTCTCTTGCCCTACACCACGCCGTGGCGCACCATCGTCATTGGCACCTCGCTGAAGCCCATCGTCGAGAGCAAATATTGCCTGCCCTCGCTGCCGGCCAAGTACCAGCCGTCGACCGAATACAAGCCCGGCCGCTACACGTGGTCATGGCTCGTCTGGCAGGACGAGTCCATCAATTACGACGACCAGGTGCAGTTCATCGACCTCGCCGGCAAGATGGGCTTCGAGTACTGTCTCGTCGACAACTGGTGGGACGAGCGCATCGGCCGTGACAAGATTGAGGAGCTGTCGAAGTATGCCCAGTCGAAGGGTGTGAGCCTGATGCTGTGGTACAACTCCAACGGATACGAGAACGACGCCCCGCAGACCCCACGCGACTGCATGTCAACCGCCATTGCCCGCGACCGCGAGATGGCGTGGCTGCAGAAGATTGGCGTCAAGGGTATCAAGGTCGACTTCTTCGGCGGCGATAAGCAGCAGACCATGCAGCTCTATGAGGACATCCTCTTCGATGCCAACCGCTACGGCCTGGGCGTCATCTTCCACGGCTGCACCATGCCCCGCGGCTGGGAGATGATGTACCCCAACTACATCGCCTCCGAGGCCGTGCTCGCCTCCGAGAACGTCTTCTTCAGCGAGGGCCACGCCAAGAGCGAAGCCTTCGAGCTCTGCATGCACCCAAGTACCTGAGTCGCGACAACAAGAGCCGCCACAAGCGTTATACGACCGACATCTTCGAGATGGCCGCCGCCATCACCACCCAGACGCGCATCCAGTGCATCGCCATGCAGCCCAACAACCTCGACGAGTTGCCGCAGTTTGAACTCGACTTCCTGCGCGAAGTGCCCACCGTGTGGAATGATACCCGCTTCCTTGACGGCTATCCTGGCCGCTACGTGGTGCTGGCCCGCCGCAACGGGGACAACTGGTACGTGGCCGGCCTCAATGCCGAGCCGCAGCCCAAGACCCTGACCATCACGATGGAGGAGTGGGCCGGCAAGACCGTCAGCTACTACGTCGATGACCCCAAGGCCGGTCCGCAGCTGCGCCAGCTGAAGTTCAACAAGAAAGGTCAGGCCAAGGTCGTCATCCAGCCCAATGGCGGCGTGATACTGAAATAGCTCATCATATCTGGCACTATGCCTTAGATTCTGGAGACCGCAGCGATGCGGCCTCCAGAATCCCCCGGGTACTACTCGTTTTATACTAACTTTATTTACGACCGTAAACGGCTTTGACGATGTGCCATTGACGGTGCACGTCGGCACAGTCCATGTGGTTGGGTGCCATCGCGTCGAATAGATGGTTATAGGGAGTGCCCTTTGGTCGGTGAAGTGCTTCTTGGGCAGGTTGCGCACCACTTCGTAGTTCGTGATGCCCAGTTCGCGCATCAGGGCTTCGGCGCGGCTGATGTCCCGCTCGGCAGTCTCCTTGCTGGCGTAAATCCAGCACTTGAAGCCGGGTTTCGTCTTGCTACGCTCGAACTCGTTGCGAACGCTGTAGTTGTAAGACGTAGGCTCCCAGTCGGTGATGGAGCAATGCATCCAGTCGCCGGGCGTGGCCTTGCCGTTCTTGATGTATAGCTCGCCCTTACCAGGCAGTAGCAGCGTCTGCACACGCGGTACATTGCCCTCAATGCCTGCGGGGATGGTGACGGGCGTGGTGATGAGGTTCACCGTGGTTTGCTGCCCTTGCGTTCTCAGCGTTCTTTATTTCAATCTTCTTGAGGTCCTTGGCGGTTAGCTTGGGCAGGCTGTTCTGGTCGAAGGGCACACCGTTGAGCATCATCGTGGTCTTTCTTGGCATTTTCGCATTATTAGTGTTGTCGAAAGAGTAAGTGAAGAATTGCTCTTCGATGTGCGAGGCACCATTGCTTTCTATCCACACACCCTCGCCAAGATTGACGCGGTAGTAGTCGCGATAACCCTTGCCCCACTTCTCGTGGGTTTTGTATTCCACTAACGGTTTGGACTCGTTGAGAACTGTTTGTTGAACCTCGTTTGTTTTAATTTCAGGTTTAGCAAACGCTATTACTGCCAGTGTGGCTACGGGGATGACGAACGCTGCACGGAGCATGCGCCATCGATTGGATTTTTGTTGTTGCATCATGTTGATTCGTTTTTTGAGTGAGCCGTGATTCAGGGTGTTGGCTAACAGCTGCAGACGATTGCCGACAGCCTTGATCACGAGAAGTTGTTGATATTGTTTTGCATCGATGCCTTGACAAATGACGGCCTCGTCGGCCTCATATTCATGGATAGCCTTTAGTTCGCGACCTAAGAGCCATGCGAAGGGATTGAACCATTGCACCACCTGTACCATTTCGAGCAGCAGCAAGTCCCACGAATGTCCCAGTCGGGCGTGAGCCTGTTCGTGAGTGAGGATGCTCCGGCGGTGTTGTTCGTAGTCGCTGACGTTGATGGCAATCCAGTGCATGAAGCTGAATGGCGGTAATGTTCCACCTTTCACGACGATGGTGTTGCCCTGCTCGTCACGCAGGCGCAGTCCGCCCCGTAAGCTACGGGCCAACAGGACGCCGCGACGGACGAAGCACACGAAGGCGACGAATAGACCTATTATATATATGGTCTGAAGATCAAGACTCTTAAGACTCTCAAGACTCTCCCTCTGCCACTCCTTGCGAGGGAGGGGAGTAATTACTCCATTCGTTGAATATTGTTCTTGAGTGTATTCACTATCCTCCATCACGGAAGGGAAGGGTAGGGTGAGGGTCTTCTGGGTCTTTTGTTCTACAGGAATCGTGATATGCACGGCAGGCAGCACCATCGACAGCACCAAGATACCGAGCAGCAGCATGCGGTTAAAGCGGTGGAACGTCTCTCGGCTGAGCAGCGCTGAGAATCCACCGTAGAGCAACGTCAGCAAAAGGGCCGACTTCAGGGCATAGTACATCATAGCGAGTGGTCGTTTTCGTTGATTAATTCAAGAATCTCTTGCAGTTCCTCGTCGCTGATGTCCTCATTCTGCACGAAAAACGAGAGCATCTTCTTTACCGAACTGCCGAACATGGTGTCCTTTACGTCACGCAGCACACAAGTGACATAGCGTTCGCGGGTGAGCAACGGCGAATAGACAAACGTGCGACCAGTGCCGTCCAGTCGGCGATGCTCTACGTAGCCCTTCGCCTCCAAGATCTTCAGTAGCGTGGCAACAGTGGTGCGGGCTGGCTGCGGCTCTGGGTAAAGCGCCACTAAGTCGTTGATGCACACCCCTTGTGGCTGGTCCCACAGCAGGTTCATCAGTTCCGACTCGGCCCGCGTTAGCGGTTTCATGGATTGCTTTTCTGTCATAGCCTTTGCGATTTCGTTTCTTGGTGCAAAGATAGTCGAAAGCCGCTATGCCGTCAAGTTATTCTCTATCCATTTCCTTCTCAACCTCTGTTTTTTAACATTTATATTTAGTCAATACCCCTCTCATTTTTAGTTGTTAACAAAAAGTCTTGTAGTCTCCTAAAATTTGTGGGGAATGGAGGATTTCCAAAGAACAGTGGTACATGTTTCATTTATTTAAATAACTGCTGAACAAACAGTAAGTTTATCAATGCGACGAGCGGAAAGTAAATGAAGTAGAAAAAATATCTTAAAATAGGATTGATATTCGTTATTTTTTTGTATCTTTGCAGTAGATAAAGACGTATGATGAGCGACGAACAGAAATATATTATCCAAGGACTGGATGAGTACATCCGTCAGGGCGAGCCACAACAACGCGAACGCAGTGAAGCGTGGAAGGTGGCTATAGGTCTGCAGCAGGTTGACAGGCTTCAGACTACCCTCCAAAGTGCAAAATTAGGCGAAGAACTGCCTCCAAAGTGCAAAAATTGCACTTTAGAAGAGGTGGCAGTTCTCCGCATAGTACAAAAGAAGCCTTTTGCCACACAAAAGGAGATTGCTGCAGAGATAGGTAAATCGGAACGTACTGTTAAATCTATTACCATCGTCTTGCAAGATAAGCAGATCCCGAAGCGAGTGAATGGTAAAAGAAATGGGTATTGGGAAATTGAAGAATAATGTGTCAAGGGACAGTGCTGACACATTTTTCATTCCGGAATTGACGATGCAGGTCGGCAAAGTCCATGTGGTTAGGTCTCGTAGCGATTATTTCATCGCCTTCTCAATTTGCTGCTCGATGTCCTTCAGTACTTCATCGTCGTAGCCGGCTTGCTCCCATTGGCGGCGGCCATTGCGGTCGTAGAGGTAGTACTGGGGTATACCACTGAGGTTGGGTATCTGTTTCCAAATATCTTCTGAAATGCGATAGTGCAGACCAGGAATGTTGGCTACCTGTGCTGTCCATTTTCCAACAGGACTGGTTTCGTTGGTCAGGTAGACGAACACCACATCACTATCCTTCAACTTCTTTTTCAGCGGCTCCATTGCCGTGATACCTATTCTGCAAGGTCCGCACCAGGTGGCCCAGAGGTCGAAGAAAACGGCCTTGCCTGGATGCTGGGCTACGATGTGCTCGATGAGCTTGTCGCCAGTCACGTCGGGGGTGGGCATCATGCGATCCTGTGCCTCTCGCTGAATCCGCTCCACGAGCAGACGAATGCTGTCGTTATACTCACGAAGTGGTGCCTGGAACAGGGGATGAGCTGCCTCGATGGCGCTATCTGAGAGCACCTCCAAGTCGTTCATTCGTTTCACCAGTTGGTCTTTGTAGTCCAGCGCCTTCAGCGTCTCGTACACCTCGCCTTGCCCCATTCCGTTGGCTTCGAGATAAGGAATATGGTTAATATGGGCAGGGAAATAGAAGGTGCGCCCGCCTTGATAGATCAGCATATCCTTGAAGTGAGGGTCTACCAGTGTGTGGGTCTCTTTCAGGCGTCCCATTATACTATCGGCCTTTTCTGCTCCCATCTTGTCCTTCAGCGTCTTGGTATAGTCGTTGCGGTAGCAGGCATATATATCTTCTACCCAAATCTTTAAGAACTCCCTTTGACGACGGGTATAGTCGGGATGGCGGTCGAGCAGCTTCTGTCGGAATGCCTCGAAGTTCTGCCACAGTTGTTCGCTCCACTCCGCGAAGGTCTCTTCTGCGGTACACTCGGGAATCACATCCTTGTGGAAATACGAATACATCAGTTCCTGGTTCTCCAATAGCACCTGATTGATGTCGCCGATGCTACCGCCCACCCGATAGGTGTCGCGCATCGTCATATTTCTGTCGGTCAATTTATTGAAGCGAGCAGTCACGGCGGGCAGGTCAATGTCGAGCGTTAGCGTCTCGCCAGGAATCAGTACCAACGGGAACTGGGCGTTGACGTCCTTATCCACCAATCTGAAGCCGCGACCCGAGAAAAAAGGAAGCTGTCTGAGGTAATCGGGACAACGGTACACAATCACCGAATCGTCATCGTTGGAACAACGGAAGGATTTGCCCCAGAGGGTGCGCCAACCACTCGAATAGATGGTTCCTCCACCGTGTACTCGGATGGTGGCCGACAGCTCACCGAGCCCCATCCTCAGCGGCTTCAGCGGCTGGCCGTCGTCAACGAACGGCTGATAGGCAGGCAGCAGCGAGGGGTAGAGTCCTTCGCTGACCTTGATACCCTTGATTTCACGTTCCCGTCGGCCGTTCTTGCCGAGATAGTCAAACGCCTCGGCACCCTTTGGCAGGGGTTCAAAGGTCATGATGAGCGAGTCGCGCTGTATGTTCTTATCAACATTCTTACCCAACTCAAACGGCTCTTCGGCCAGCATCTTCGCACCGTCGTGGGTGATGACGCGTCCGCTCTTGAAGGCAAGCGTGTCGCCATTGCAGACCAGCCGAGCCTCGGCCACATTCCAACCGCCCCATTTGGCGTTTACCACATGGAAATGCACGATGGTCGCTTTTTTCGTCAGTTCTACCTTCATGGGTTTCAATTCATACATCGCGGTGTTTGACAAATACGCAGGGCGGTCAATGACCTTGCTCTTTGCCTGTGCCGACACCGCCAGCACTAAGGCACAGCTAATCAAGAGGATCTTTTTCATTTTTTCAAAATACGGTTTAGGTTTTCTGTTGCAAAGTTACGAATTTCTCCTGACATTTGGGCGATGGCACAGAGAAACGTGGTGATGATGCAATATCTCATATATTTCATAATTGACTGCAAAGATACGAAAAGTTGTTACTTCCTGGCGTGGTTCGCCCCCTTAATCTGTATTAATCAGTAAACTCTCCGCCTAAAGCTTTATAAAGTTGTATGGTAGATTCCAATAGTTCATAACGATGGCTAAGCAGTGAGAGGCGCGCTTCAAGCAGTGACTGGCGGGCCAGAAGCACTTGCAGATAATTGATCTCGCTGTCGTAGCGCATACGTTTCTCCGTTGCATTCAGCACATCCGTGAGTTTGTCTACTTGCTGTGAGTTGAGCATGATGGCCCGCTGAGCATATTGGCGGCTGGCGAGGACATTGTTCACCTCTTGTCCTGCTTCGAGAATGGCTTGGCGGAAGGCAATCTTAGCCTCCTCTTGTTCGGCTTGAGCCTTCTTGACCTCAGCCCTCAACTTACCATTGGCAAATACAGGCTGTGTCAGCGAACCTAATGCCTTCGTGAGCAGCCCCGCTGGAGAGACCACTTCATCAGCATCATTGGTCCAGCCGATGACACCTGAGAGATTCAGTGAGGGGTAAAGGGCTGCCTTTGCCTCGTTGGTGAGATAAAAGGCTTCCTTGAGGGCTGCTTCTGCCTGACGGATATCAGGACGCGTGGCAAGTGTCTGAATATTCACTTGAGGTATCAGAGGCATCTGTTCGCAGGATGTAAGGAAGTCACCTCTTTCGATATGACCGCTATAACGCCCTAACAAGGCACAGAGCGCATTTTCTGCCTCTATCATCAGCATCTGCAGAGCCTCAAGGGTTTCCTCTGCTTCAAGTTTGCTGGCCTCAGCCATATTCACCTCGTCGCTGGTAGCCTCGCCCACAGCCATCAGTGCTTTCTGGGCTCGTACGCTCTCATCCCAACTGTTGACGACATCACGGGTATCGCTTATCTGAGCATCGTACATCTCGAGTTGATAATAGCCGGTGGCTATGGTGGAAATCAGTTCCACCTGAACAGCCTGTACATAGGCTGCCTTCTCCTCTACGTTAGCTGCTGCGGCTTTCTTGGCATTCTGCAGTTTCCCAAAGATATCGACCTCCCAACTGGCTTCTGCACTGAAGCCAAATTTGCTTTCCGTTTGTGGATCGTTTTCCGAATTCTTGAAACGGACTGTCTCACCTTTGGCCCCGAGTTCGAGTGAGGGGAATAGTTCACCCTTGGCATTGCGCAAGGAGGCTTTGGCTGCATCTACATGTAGCTTGGCGATATTCAGGTCGCTGTTATGTGCCAGCCCTTCCTCAATGAGAGCCACCAGACGGGGCTCCGTAAACACCTCGCGCCAGCCCTCATTGATGTGGAGTGAGGAGTGAGGAGTGAGGAGTGTGGAGTGATGAGTGAAGAGTGAAGAATCGCCTTGTATAAGGTCGGAACGGACAATACTGTTGTCAATGATGGAGCCCTTGCGCTGATAATTAGAATAAGTACCGCAGCTGGTTAAGACGAACAAGGAAACGATGAGAGGTATCACGCTTTTTGGCATTTTCCGCTTCGGCATGTATTTCTCCTCCAGATGCTGGAAGATGATAAAGAATACAGGTACGAAGAAGAGTAGCGCAAGGGTGCCAATCGTCATACCTGCGATGACGCAGACGCCCAACGATATGTTACCGACGGCTCCTGCACCAGTGGCAAAGACCAGTGGCAGAAGACCGATAATCAGCGTCATAGCCGTCATCAGGATAGGGCGCAGACGGACTTTGGCTGCCTCAAGTGCTGCATCGCGGATGCTCAGGCCCTCACGGCGACGGGCACTGGCATATTCCGTCAGCAGAATAGCCGTCTTTGCCAGCAGACCAATCAACATGATGATACCCACCTGCATATAGATGTTATTCTCAAGTCCCGTCAAATAAACAGCAGCGAAACTACCTGCAATACCAAAAGGAATACTCAGCAATACGGCCATCGGGATGAGCAAGCTCTCATAAAGTGAGCATAGCACGAGATAGACAAAGACAAACACTAGCAGGAATATCCAAATCATGTTTGTGGTGGAAGAAATCTCCTCGCGGGTCGTTCCTGTGAAATCGTAACCATAGCCCTGTGGCAGCGACTGGCTGGCCACCTCGGCAATGGCCTGGATAACCTCACCTGTGCTATAGCCTTCTTCCGGAGCTATCTCGATATTGATACTAGAGTACAGATTGAAGCGGCCCAGCGACTCTACACCATAGCTCTTCTTGAATGTCGTCAGTTCGGTGATGGGAATATAGGCACCACGATCAGTGTGAATCAGGATATTGTTCAGGTCATCTCTATCTGCCCTCAACTCCGGATCAGCCTGCAGAATGACGTAATACAACTTACCGAAAGCATTGAATTGCGAAGCATAGTCGCCACCGACATAACCATTGAGAATCTTAAGTACAGCAGAGGGTTCAATGCCATAACGCTTACAAATGGCGGCATTGACAGACACAGTATATTGAGGGAAGTTCACTTCGTAGGAACTATACACCTCGCCGATCTCTTCGCGCTCGTCCAAAGCTTTAGTGAAGCGATCTGTGACCTCTTTCAACTTAGTGATCGAGCCGCCTTCATAATCCTGCACATACAACTCGATACCGTCACTAAAGCCATAACCTGTGACTGTAGGCATCGCGTAAACAAACATGGATCCTGTCTTGATGGGGCGGACACGCTCTTCTATCTTCTCGAGCACATTGTCGATACGATGCTCACTGCCGCTCCGCTCATCCCAAGGTCTAAGCTTCATGAGCATCATACCCATATTGGCACCATCGCCACTGAGGATGTTCCAACCCACCATGGAAGCACTCGTTTCCACCTCTTCGATGTCCTTCAATGCTTCTGCCACCTTATGAACTGTCTTTTTCGTCTGTTCCAAAGTAGAGCCAGGAGGCGTTGTGATGTCAACCATCGTAATACCAGTGTCTTCGTAAGGTACCAGACTTGTGGGTGTAACCTTTTGAAGCCATACCAGCAAGACAATGGGTACCACCACCGATATAACAGCCAGCCATTTATGATGAGTGAATGTAGACAATCCTTTCTGATATTTCTCCGTCAGCACGGCTACCGACGCATTGAAAGCGCTTCCAAATCGGTGCCAGAATAAAGCGATCCTGCCTTTGGCCCTTTCTTCATTGTCATCTTTAAGAAACAGTGCGCAGAGGGCTGGAGAAAGCGTAAGCGCGTTCAGTGTAGAGAAGGCAACAGCAGCTGCCATTGTCAGTCCGAATTCCTTATAATAAGTACCACTCAGCCCTCCAGAAAATGAAGCCGGAATAAATACACACATAAAGACCACTGTCGTTGTAACGACAGCCGTACCGATATTGCCCATCGCATTGAGGGTGGCCTGATAAGAGCTGCGAACCCCTTTCTCGAATTCGCTCTGTACAGCCTCCACCACCACAATTGCGTCATCAACCACAGTACCAATCACCAGCACCAAGGCGAACAGGGTGATGAGGTTGAGCGAGAAGCCCACTATATACATAAAGGCAAACGTGGTGAGTAGTGAGACGACGATGGCAAAGGCCGGTATTAGTGTGGCACGGCGATTCTGAAGGAACAGCAGGACTACCAGCACGACCAACAGGATGGCCTCGACGAGAGTCTCTTTGACTTCCGACATAGAGGCGTTGAGGAAATCATTGCTGTCGAACAGCACTTTGAATTCCACTCCTGGTGGTAAATGGGGCCGGACCTGTTCCATGAGTTTGTCTATCTCCAGGTTCACCTGTTGCGCATTCGATCCCACCTTCTGCGTGATAAAAGCCAGGGTGCCGTTGTGGCCGTTAACCCAACTGTCGTTTCCATAGCTTTCAGACCCCAGCTCGCAGCGTGCGACATCGCACAGGCGGAGTTCTTCACCATCGGGCAGTGACTTAATGACGATGTTTCCAAATTCCTCTTCATTGAGCAATCGTCCACGATATACCAAGTTGTACTGGAAGGTATGTTTGGAATTTTCACCCAGTGTACCGATGGCAGCCTCGACGTTCTGAGCCTCCAGCACTTCCTCAATGTCTTGAGGCAGCAGGTCATAATGCGCCATGAGCTTCGGATCAAGCCAGATGCGCATGGCAAAGGTATTGCCAAGCACATTCACTTTACCAATACCCTTGATGCGTTGCAGACGAGGTTTGATGTTGATATCAAAAAAGTTGGAGATGAAGTCACTCTCGAAGCGGTTGTCAGGGCATTCCAGGGCGATGACTTTCAGGAAAGTCTGCTGTGATGTCTCCACATGGACACCCGTCTTGAGCACTTCCTGGGGCAGGACACCCTCCACCTCGGCTATTTTGTTTTTTACCATCACCACTGCCATTTCAGGATCAATGCCACTCTTGAAGACTACTTGGATGAAGGCAGAGCCGCTACTCATCGATGAGGAACTGATATAGTCGATGCCGCTGGCGCCATTGATAGCCTGCTCGATAGGTACGATTACACTTTTCTGGACAGCCTCGGCACTGGCACCCGGATAATCGGCACTCACCTCTACGATGGGTGGTGCCATGTCAGGAAACTGCTCTACAGGCAGATTGACATAGCCGACGATACCCACGATTGCCATCACTATTGCAAGGGCAATCGACAATACCGGACGCTCTATGAAAAACTTGCTTTTCACTTCCTTACCTTTTTACTTTTTTACCTTTATCCTCATGCCGTCTTTCACCATTCCGGCTCCTTCTGCGATGATCACATCACCAGCTTTCAAACCCTCAGTCACCATATAGTCCTGCCCGTCGTCATAGCGAAAGACCTTGATTTCGCAAGCCTTGGTAACCCCGTCAACCACTTTATACACAAACTGTTTATCCAGAATGTCGAAAGTAGCCTCCTGAGGGATGACGATAGCATTCTTCATTTCGTAGGGCAGGAGGATTGTAGCATTGCTGCCGTTTCGGAACAGATCTTCCGAATTCTCAAACGATGCTCTGACGACAAAAGAGCCTGTCGCCTCATCCACATTACCGCTGATGGCATCGATACGTCCTTTCTGATTGAGTTTCTTTCCCCAATAAGTAACGAGTGATACCTCTGGCAGGACTGAAGGTAGGTCACTCACACGGCAATTGTATATGTCTGTCAAGTTGTGAATCGTCTTTTCCGACATAGAAAAATAGGCGAAAAGGCGCCGGGGGTCAGTGACGTTAGTCAACTCTGTCTCCATCGAGGGGTCTACCAATTCTCCCAAGCGGTATTCAATCATGCTGAGCACACCATCGGTAGGACTGGTGATGACCGTATATGACAGCTCATTGCGGGCGGTCTCCAGGTCAGCTTGTGCCTCAGCCAAAGCACCTTCAGCCTCAGCCTTGGCATTGCGGGCTTTAGTCAAGTCGAAGTCGCCCACGACATGCTGTCTGTACAACTCTTCCTTACCCTCTAAGTTCTGACGAGCTGTAGCCAGTTGTGCTTTTGCACTGGCCACCTTTGCCTCTGCATTTCTCACAGCAGCCTTATAGGGAACCTGGTCAATGATAAACAGTGGCTGCCCTTTCTTCACATGAGCACCTTCTTTGACACAGATCTTGGTGATTTTACCACTGACCTGAGGGCGGATGGCCGCAGGATTTTCCGTCTCAATTTTGGCAGTAAGCTCACGGGTAACTGTGTAATCTTGCAACTTAATCGTCAGAGTACGGTATTCTTCTTCAAGTTCTTCATCCTCCTCGTCGTCCCTCAGACTGTAGAATAATCCTAATGCCAACAACAGCCCCGCTAACAGGCAAATGGGAATCCATATTCTCTTGCTCATCTTCTTTATATCATTTATTGAGTGCAAAGATATAAAAAAACGTCGTCAACAACAAATACTTAACTGTTTTTCTTTGCTATTACCTCATTTTTATGTACCTTTGCAGCGATATGACAATCACAAAATGAGTTTAAAAAACAAATCGTGGCTTGTGATGCTGTTGGTTTTCATGGGCATTTTCTTTGTACGTAATCTGATGCTGCCTATGGCATCGGACGACATTCCCTATGCCTTTGTATGGGATGGAGAAGATAGAGGCAACCTGCTTGATAGTGTAGGGCCGCGTGAGCGAATCACGTCGTTTGGTGATATCGTCCGCTCGCAATATTCCCACTACATGACATGGGGTGGCCGTATTATTGGCATCGGACTGACACAGCTTTTTGCCTGGGAGGGCAAAGGGCTCTTCAACGTGCTCAACACGCTGGTATTCACGACGCTGGCTCTGCTCCTGTTCCGTGTTGGTACAGGCAAGAAACTCAGCGAGATAAATGGCGCCTATATGTTTTGGATCCTTTTCGCATTATGGTTTCTGATACCCGACCCCTTCCTCACGGTGCTCTGGATGTGTGGCAGTTGTGTGTTCCTATGGACTGCTGTTATCGGCTTGCTCTTCCTACTGCCATACGCCAAGGCTTACTGGACTGAAGAAGACCCGCTACCCAACAAATGGAGTCTGCCGCTGATGGCTTTTGCAGGCCTTTGTGCCGGCTGGTCTGTGGAGACGAGTGCTGCAGTGCTCGATTTTGTGCTATTCTTTGCCCTTATCTGGTTTGGGCGTCAGAAGCAACTCAAGGCTTGGATGGTGGTGGGCTTTGTCTTCCTCTGCATCGGCTCAGCCATGTTGGTGTTTGCTCCTGGCGAAACCGTCCGTCTGGAACTGCAGCGACGGTATGAGTATAATCCGGCACTGCCAGAGGACATGTACTGGACACCGTTGATGTACTCTATCAACTATATAGAGTGTTTCTATCCCGTTGTCAGCAAACAGATCCCGTTGCTACTGCTGATAGGCTATTACGTCTGGCACTTGCCTAAGGGACAGAGGTGGAACAAGACCACGCAGTTTCAGGCACTCATGGTTGCTGGTTCCATGGTGGTGATGATCATCCTGATATTTGTACCAGTGACTCCTGCCCGTGCAGGTTTCTTCCCGACCTGTTCCGTTATTCTTGCCTCACTCTCAGCCCTTCGCGAACTGCTGAAGGAAAAGGAGGCTATCTGGCAGCGTCATCGCCGTTTGATACAAGGCTTTGTAGCCGCTAGTCTTGTGCTATGGGTAGTTACGACTTCCATATGTCTTTATATCGAATCTGATGTGCGCCAGCAGTGGATGAGCCGCATCGACTATATCAATGCCCATCAGGATCAGGATGTGGTGGTGGTTCATCAGATTGACGTACCGCCAATAGCCGATGAACTACCCGACTGGTGGCTGTACAACTGTGTATCATGGAATACCGACGTATTGGCCTGGGGTTCTGACTTGGAACCACGGCCTGAGGGCAGCCATAATCTGATGTACGCACAATATTACGGATGGAAGAAAGTGATTACCGACGGCGAGGATCGGCGTAAAATAGAATAAGAACAAGGTGCTCAGTTGGGCACCTTATTCTTTAATTCTGATATCTTTCAGCTTTTTACTTTGGTCACCAATCAGCTGTAGCGTGTATTCCCCTGACAAACGTGCCATCGTGTCGAGCTGTTCCTGTGTATAGAGGGCTTCGCTGCCCTCAACGTTGAAAGTCAGGCCCTCCTCACGTATCTGCACCACCAAGAAAATATGCTCCTCGCTCTCAGGCATCTCAATATGATAAGAAGGATAGTCAATGCCGTGGATGTGGACATACTCATAAATACCAGAGCCGCTGACATTCATCTCTGTGCCCACCTGGTCTTCGGGAGGAACCTGAAGGTCATTCATCTGGTGGAGCCAAGGGTAGATGAGGGTGCGCATCGTGCCGAAGAGAGCGGTGCGCGTCTGGCCAATCAACTCTGCCACACTCTGCTCGGGATTCACGTCGATGCGCAGCGACAGGCTCTTGATAAAACATCCCAACACGTTGGCCCGCAAGCGCTTGTCGACACGTCCATGATTGGTGGTCATGAAGACGACATCGGTCGTGCCTGCCATCTGTCCTAAAGCCAGGGCATAGGCAGCTACGCAGATGGTAGTCATCATGGTGTGTTGCTGCTCTTCCGACAGGGCGCCGGCATTCAGGCGGATGTGCTTCATACGGTCATAATCCAGTAGATAGCAGGCATAGAGTGTCTGCCCCCAGGGGTTATCGGTCTGACGGCAGATATCCGTATATTTGCGGCCTTTAAACTTCTCGCAGACTGTTTGCCTGGCACGCTGATAGGTTTCACTCTCATAAGAGGCGATCTCCTCCCTGTTCCATACTGCAGCTATGTCATCTTGATCCTCTATGGGAACGCCGTTAACAACGTTGTCGATGGCAGAACAAACCAGTTTGATAGAGATACCATCAAAGAAGATGTGGCAGAAAGAGTAACATACGACTGTCTTTTGCTCCGTCTCAATGACGTTCAGCCTGACACCAGGCTCCTCCAGCAGTTTGAATGGACGTGCGAACTCACTTTGGCGCGCTTCCCACTCACTGTGTTTCATCTTATAGCGATGAACGTTATTGGGCATATCCGTACTTTCACTAATCATTAACTGTCCGTCCTCTTGTCTGACCAGATGGACATGAGCATAGTGATTGATATCGAGGAATTCCTGACAGGCAGCAGCCATTTCGTCGGCACTCAAACGATGTGCTGAAATTTCGAAAAAAACCGTAACCTGGAAGCCGTTCTCCATCGTCTCCAGGTTGCTCTCACGGAGCATGTCTTCTTGGGTTGAATTTAAAGGATATATATTCATTATAGAATGATTTATTATGCAAAAGTAATAAAAACTGCTAACAAAAAAAGGAAAATAATGGCTCTTATCTTTGCTTTTTATAGTTTTTTTGCTTACCTTTGCATACAATTTACTAGAAACAAACATTTAACGATGCGATTCGTACACACACTAACAGGATATTGGAGACGTACACCTTGGCAGGTGGTATTGCTATTGTTCGTTGTACCATTTCTCATCCGCAACCTCCTGTTGCCGATGATGGGTGATGATTTTTCTTACGCTTTCATCTGGAACGGTGACGATCTTGGAAATTTGATGGATGACATCGGCCCACGCGAGCGCATACATTCTTTTTATGATATTCTCGTCTCGCAGTGGTCGCATTATTTCACCTGGGGCGGACGTACGCCTTCCATGATTTTTATCCAGCTGTTTGCATGGCTCGGAAAAATCTGGTTCGACCTGGCCAACACCATCGTATTTACGCTGTTGATGCTGATTCTCTACTGGATCTCTGTAGGCAATACGGTTTCTCCTGCCCGGCATAAGGGTGTGTTCTTCTGGATTATGGCCGGCATCCTCTTCGGCATTATCGATTATGTCAGCACCATGCTGTGGATGACTGGGGCATGCGTCTATTTATGGTCAGGATTCTGGGAGTGTCTGTTCCTGCTGCCATTTGTCACTCGGAAACATCCGTCAGTGCTCCTGATGGCGCCATTGGGTTTGCTGGCGGGATGGTCAGAGGAGGCGGGCAGCCTGATTACCGTGATACTGACAGCGTGGCTGATGTTTGTCTCCTGGCGACAGAAACAGCTTGAGAGGTGGATGGTTGTAGGTGCTTGTTTCCTGCTGGTAGGTTGCGGCTTGCTGATGCTGTGTCCTGGTTCTTTACATCGTGAGGACATTATGCTTGAATATGCACCGGAATATGTCTTGCCTGCTGAGGATTTGTTTTCTGCAAGGATGTTCTGGGATAATTTTACAGGCGGATTCCTGCCCATCCTTATTTGGGAGAGTTTCCTGTTTATCCCTATCATCATCTATTTCTTCAAAAGGAAGAGCCTTTCACCCAATCCCATAGTCACCCTGTTCACTGCCGGAGGACTGCTGGTGCTCTGCGCCATGATGTTTGCGCCAGAATTTGAACTTCGCACGGGATTCCATTCCACCTTGTTCCTGACCATAGGTTCTGCTGCCGCCTTGAAGGAGATTGCC
>CADBHI010000105.1 GCA_902794405.1 uncultured Prevotellaceae bacterium | reverse complement strand
AAGACCGCTGAAGCACCATCGCTCTTCAGCGATTTACCCGCTACTGAAGTGTCGGAAGAAAATACTCCTGTTGAAGCCGCTGAAGATAAAGCAGAGGAAACTGCTCCTGCCAAGCCTGCTCCCAAGAAACGCGGGCGTAAGTCAAAGGCTGAGCTGGCTGCTATTGCCGAAGCAGAGGCCGAAGCTAAGGCTGCGGAGGAAGAAGCTCCCGCAGAGGAACCTGTTGAGACAGAAGCCCCAGAGCTCGTGTCAGAGCCGGAAACAGAGATCACAGAGGATGTGCCGGAAGCTGCCGAATTTGCTACAACGCAAGAAGACAGTAATGAGATGGATCCTTCACTTCTGGAACAGCTACAGGCCAAGGTTACCAAACGACAGAAAGAAGATGAGGAATTCTTCGACGAAGCCGACGCTGTTTGGGAAGGTGATCCCAACGACGGTACAGACTTCATCATCGTGGAAGACCTGCCTATCGAAGACCAAGGAGCATTGCCTACACTCGACATCTTCGACCGTCCCGTTACACAGCATGTTCAGGACATCGTTCCTGTTGCCAAGCAAAATGGCAATTCCGAAGGTGACCATTTCGACTTCGAAGACATCATCACCGGCAACGGCGTGCTTGAGATTCTTCAGGACGGTGGTTACGGATTCCTGCGTTCCTCTGACTACAACTATCTGTCGTCACCCGACGATATCTATGTTTCACCACAGCAGATCAAGCGTTGGAGCCTTAAGACTGGCGACGTGATAGAATGTACAGTTCGCCCGCCCCACGATAACGAGAAGTATTTTGCCCTGTCGAACATTAATTTCATCAATGGACGTAATCCCAATGAGGTACGCGACCGTGTCAGCTTTGAACACCTGACACCGCTCTTCCCTGAGGAAAAGTTCACCCTCTGCGGCGACAAGACCACTACCAATCCCAGCGTTCGCATTGTCGACCTTTTCTCGCCTATCGGTAAAGGACAGCGTGCACTCATCGTTGCACAGCCCAAAACGGGTAAAACCATGTTGATGAAAGACATTGCCAACGCTATTGCCGCCAATCATCCAGAGGCCTATATCATGATGCTGCTCATCGACGAACGCCCTGAGGAAGTAACAGACATGGCCCGCACCGTCGACGCCGAGGTTATCGCCTCTACCTTCGACGAACCTGCCGACCGCCACGTTAAGATTGCCGGCATCGTGTTGGAAAAAGCTAAGCGTATGGTTGAGTGTGGTCACGACGTAGTGATCTTCCTCGACTCTATCACACGTCTGGCCCGTGCCTACAACACCGTAGCTCCTGCAAGCGGAAAGGTGCTTACGGGTGGTGTCGACGCCAACGCCCTGCAAAAGCCCAAGCGCTTCTTTGGTGCCGCACGTAACATTGAGGGCGGCGGTTCGCTCACCATCATTGCTACAGCACTCGTTGACACAGGTTCCAAGATGGATGAAGTCATCTTCGAGGAGTTCAAGGGTACTGGTAACTCTGAAATCCAGCTCAACCGCTCACTCAGCAACAAGCGCATCTTCCCAGCCATTGACCTCGTTCAGTCGTCAACGCGCCGTGATGATCTGCTGCAAGATCAGACCACTCTCAACCGCATGTGGATTGTTCGTAAGTTCATTGCCGAGATGAACCCCATCGAAGCCATGAATACCATCCGCGACCGTCTGGTACAGAGCCGTTCCAATGAGGAATTCCTCATGTCGATGAACGGATAGTGATAGCCCCCAAAAACCTCAAAAACGGCAGTTTGATTTTAGTCGGAGTAAACTCGGAGTTTGCTCCGACTAAACTGTTAGTTTACTCCGGGCAAAGTTTTCATTTGCTAGGTAGGTCGTATAGACGTTTGGACCTGAGCATCTCGTCTACCGTAATATTAGGATTCTTTTTCATGAAATAGCCAACATTACGGGTGTAGAGAGTATTGAAGAAGGTTTTGTTCATGGCCTGATTGACTACCCATTGCACTTTGCCTATGTGCATATCGGTCTCGAAACGCGACAGTTTAGAATCGTTGGGAATGGGATAGAGGCTGAGTAGGTAGAAGCCTATGCAATCGGGCACGATATACTGACGAGTCATGACTTTCAGCTGTTCATCGGTGTAGCCATACTCCTCGCGCTGATAAAGTGGGAAATCGCTACCAAGATACTTGTCGAGCGAGATACCGAGCAGCCCGTTGCCAACAATCACACTTTGGTCGAGAGAACCAATCTGCGCATATACGACAGGTTTCTCTATCTGGGGAAGCAACTCTCGCAGACGTTGAAATGCTTCGCTTAGCTGCTGGTTGATGTCGTCCATATTGGCATATTGCTGCTCAGCCGAAGCGATAAGTGCCTGAAGGGTCGTGTCCTGAAAGAAGGACAGAAACTTGACATTGATTTCAGGGTCATTGACATGACCTATACACAGAACGTCTTCTATGAGGGTACGCGTCTGCTGCGGATAGTTGATATTCATCTGCTGCAGGGCCGAAAAGTCGCCGGTAGTAAGGTAGAGACTCTGTATACGGTCGTAGCGCTCAACAGCAATCTCTGTTTCCGACTGGTCATCGGTAAGCCTAAGTCGCCATTCGCAGCCAATGCAAGCGAACATCAGTAAGAAGAGAAGCGCATAACATCTGCCCATAAGCACTTTTTACGTGAATATTGTTTAATTTCGATTGCAAAATTACTAAATTATATTTTAAAATCCAAATTTTAACCTAAAAAAGATAAAATAATCTTTGAAAAATACTACTTTTGCATACTACTAAACAGTCAAGTCCCATGAAACGAAGTATTATTTGCGCCATCATGGCCGCTATATCGGTCATTGCAGTAGCACAAAAGACAATTATCGTTAGCGTTAGCAACCCTACTAATGAGCCTCGCACAGACCAGCCCGTGGTACTGCCATTAGGAGCCTATGGTGACGTGCGTTCAGCTCTGGTTACGGTGGATGATCAGGAGATTCCTTGCCAGTTAGACGATCTTAATCAGGATGATCAGTATGACGAGCTATGCTTTCTGGCTGACCTGAAGGGTAAGGAAAAAAAGCAATACAAGGTAACGTATTATGCCGAGGGTGAGCCACGTCCCTACCCTGCTCGTGTGTATGCTGAAATGCTTATGCGCAACGACAAGGTAAAGGAGAAAAACCGCCACGACAATTTCATTGAAAGCATTACGGCTCGCGGCGACTGTGCCAACTCCTACAACCTGCAGCACCATCACGGCGTAGACTTTGAAAGTGAACTCAACGGCATACGCATCTACTTTGACAAACGTCAGACGTTGGATTTATACGGTAAGTTTAAGAAACGATTGGAATTGCGTGATACTCAATTCTATACATCACCTGAACAAAAGAATCAAAACTATGGAGACGACGTATTATGGGTGGGTAATACGTTTGGTCTAGGTGCCTTCCGTGGATGGGACGGTAAGGAGCCTACAATGATTGACCCCGTGAGGTCGCGCACCCAACGTATCATCAGTTACGGCCCATTACGTACTATCGTCGAGATAGTTGACCGAGGATGGAAAGCCTCCTCTACCCTATCACCCATTAATATGACTCTTCGCTATACGCAATATGCCGGACACCGTGATACGGATGTGGACGTATTCTTCGACAAGGATGTAAGCGACTACCGCTTCTCGACGGGAATTATCGATATTAAGGGTTCTGAGGAGTATAGCGACAAACAGGGACTACGAGGCTGCTGGGGTACAGACTATCCCTCGACCGACACGGTGAACTGGAAGCGCGAGACCTTAGGCTTGGGTATTCTCATTCCCCAAAAGAACATAGCTGAGGAGCTGCCAGGTGGAAAAGATCGACAGGTACAGGGCCAGAATTATACATTCGTCGTTAAGACCAGTGGCAACCACATGAGCTATAAGATTGTGTATACGTCGGCCAATGAAGAATTCGGCTTCCACTCTGCCCAGGAATGGTTTAAGTTCCTGAGAGAATGGAAGCGCGAAATAGAGCAACCTGTAATAATCAGTTACTGATTGAGCAGATAGCGTTCGGCTAATATGGCAGCCTGGCATCCGGTTCCTGCAGCCGTAATGGCCTGACGGAATACTGGATCGGCACAGTCGCCAGCTACGAAGATACCTGGAATCTTAGTCTCGGGCGTACCATTAACCTTCTTGAAATAGCCCACCTCGTCAGTATCGAGCCATTCACGGAAAATGGCTGTGTTGGGCGTATGACCAATGGCAAGAAAGAATCCGTCAATGGCAATGTCAACCAGCTCTTCATCTGGCTCACCCTTGCGTTTCACCAAATGAGCACCTTCCACGCCGTTCTCGCCGAAAAGTCCAATGGTGTTATGCTCGAAGAGTATCTCAATATTCTCACTTTCCATCACACGCTGCTGCATGACTTTCGAGGCGCGCAGGAAAGGTTTGCGAACAATCATATACACTTTCTTAGCCAATCCACTAAGGTAGAGGGCATCCTCGCAGGCCGTGTCGCCGCCACCTACGACAGCCACCGTCTTCTTACGGTAGAAGAAACCGTCGCACGTAGCACAGGCCGATACCCCCATTCCGTTGTACTTACGTTCGTCGTCGAGTCCCAGATACTTGGCAGACGCACCTGTGGCAATGATGACTGTGTCGGCTTCAATTTCCCCACCGTTCTCGTCTGTGCAGACATAGGGAGCCTTTGAGAAGTCAACCTTTACAATGCTGCCGTCGCGGATATCGGTTCCAAAGCGTTCGGCTTGCTCACGAAGATCCATCATCATCTGGTTTCCGTCGACACCCTGCGGATAGCCAGGGAAATTTTCCACTTCGGTAGTCTGGGTCAGTTGTCCTCCTGGCTGGAGACCACAATACTCAATAGGACTGAGGTTAGCACGGCTGGCATAAATTGCAGCAGTATAGCCGGCAGGGCCACTGCCGATGATCAGGCATTTAGTCTTTTCCATAATCTAATTTCGTTTTATAGTTAGAGATTCCATTGTTTAAAAACACAAGATAAGCGGCAATGTCCTCGTCGTAAGCACGACTACCGCTGAGAGGTTTGCCCGTTGAAGGGTCGAGCACCACATAGAAAGGCTGAGCATTAGCGCCAAACTTATGACTCTGCAGATAACTCCACTTGGCACCAACGGTACGTAGCGTCTTCTTGTTACCTTGAGCGTCAGTCACCTCAATGGGTTCGGCCAATGGTGTCTTATCATCAACAAAGAGCGAGATGAGTACGTAGTCGTTCTTCAGTTTGTCGGCCACACGAGGGTCAGTCCACACGGCTGCCTCCATCTTGCGACAGTTGACGCAGCCAAATCCCGTAAAGTCGATGAACACAGGCTTGCCCTCGGCTCGGGCAGCATTCATGCCGGCCTCATAGTCCGTATAGCGGGCCTCGACCGTCTTGGTGTTCAGGTTGAAGTCCTGCGTGTTCATAGGCGGGGCAAAGGCACTTACAGCCTTACAGGGAGCCCCCCAGAGGCCAGGCACCATATAAACTGCGAAGGCGAGAGACACCAGTCCGCCCATGATGCATACGACAGGCATTGGCTTGTTAAGATCTCCACCGATTTCGTCTTCCTGAAACTTCAGCCAGCCACAGAGGTAAGCCCCCAGCAGACCAAAGATGACAATCCACAACGATAGGAAGACCTCACGATCCAGCAGGTGCCAACTGTATGCCAAATCGGCTACCGAGAAGAACTTCAGGGCAAATGCCAGTTCAATGAAGCCCAAAACGACCTTTAGCGTCGTCATCCATGAACCCGACTTTGGAGCCTGCTTCAACCACGATGGGAATAAGGCAAACAGCGTGAACGGCAGGGCCAACGCTAAGGCAAAGCCAAACATGCCGACAGCCGGAGCAATCCAGTTACCACTGGTTGTAGTCTCTACAAGCAGCAGCCCGATGATAGGAGCCGTACACGAAAACGATACCAGCACCAACGTGAATGCCATAAGGAAAATTGAGATCAAGCCGCTTGTGGCTGATGCCTTAGAATCAACACTATCAGCCCATGAAGAGGGCAGCTTGATTTCGAACCAACCAAAGAAGCTGAGAGCAAACACCACCAAAAGTAGAAACAGGAAGATATTGAACACGGCGTTGGTCGACATAGCATTCAGCGTATCGCTGCCGAAAAGTGCTGTCACCAAGAGTCCCAGCCCCAAATAGATAACAATAATTGACAATCCATAGGTGATGGCGTCTCGAATGCCCTTCTGCTTGTCTGTTTTTGCACGCTTCAGGAAAAACGAGACGGTCATCGGAATGATAGGCCATATACAGGGCATACAGACAGCCAACAATCCACCAACAAACCCCATCAGCAACAGGTATAGCAATGAGCGTGAAACCAAATTGTCGTTGCCACCACTGGCCTTCAACTCATTAACGACTGGCTGCCAGAGGTCGACATTGCCTGTTATCTCTGATGGAATGTTCACAGCAGTTGTGTCTGCAGCAATCGTGTCAGCACTTTGAATATCAGCAGACGGTTCTTCCTGCTGTTCAGCAACAACTGGTTTTTCCTCTTTTTCCTGTTTAGGAACCGAGGGCGATGCTCCACTCTTCTTCAACTCTACCTGTGTAGGCGGCATACAAGTGCGGTCATTGCAAGCTCCGTACTCAAGGAAACAGTCTATCACGTATTCGGGCTTAGTAAACTTCACTTTCTGCACAAACGTGACAGCGTTCTCAAAGTACTTAAGCTCCATGCCGAACAGTTCATCGAACTTCTTGATTTCCTTACCCTTAGGTGTCAGTTTTCCTACCTTTTCCACGCCTTCCATCTTCACCTCATTAAACGTGGCCTCGATAGGACCCTCCTGTCCCAAGTCCGTAGAATACACATGCCAGCCGTTGTCGATGATACCTTTGAATACGATTTCAGCATCAGCATTACCAAGTAACTTCAATTCCGACACAAATTTCACAGGGTCTACCATCTGTCCCTGCACAGTCAGAGCAAACAGGGAAACCAGCAAACACATTATCGTCTTATTCTTCATTTCTTCTTTTATTTCAGGATTTAGTCATATTCAGTTGTTCAGGGAAGCTGGGAGAAGGTCTTCTTGCCTTTCACATAATACTGCCAGAGCAGGGAGAATCGCCGATGTTCCTTGATATCTTCCTCAGTACGCGATGCCTGGATGGCACGGCGGTCAGCCTCAAAGTCCTTGCGCCAGCGACGAAATGCCTTGCGACCACGATAGACAGCACGGAAGTCGCCCACGTTACGCTTTAGAATCAGCATCTCCCATGCAGCCAGGTAATCAAGGAACCACCGCCAGCGCATGACATGTCTCAGCTCGTTGTCGGGCAGGCATTTGTAGAGCATTGTCAGGTTGTTGCGGAAATTAAAGAAGGTCTTCATGGGATTCGACTTCGGAAGCGTACCTCCGCCTACGTGATAAATAGTGCTCTCAGGAATACAGAAGATTCTGCGACCACGGATACGTAAGCGCCAGCAGAGGTCAATCTCCTCACAATGGGCAAAGAAGCGCCCGTCAAGTCCGTTGACCAGCCAATAGTCTTTGGAACGTATCATCAGGGCAGCACCCGCCGTCCATAGTACCTCGGTAGTTTCGTCATATTGGCCGTTGTCACGCTCTACCGTATCGAATATACGTCCACGACAGAAAGGATAGCCATAACGGTCTAAGAAACCACCACAAGCCCCAGCGTACTCAAAACAATCCTTATGGAATACGGAAAGCATCTTCGATTCACAGATGGCTGCCTCTGGATGTGCATCCATGAATTTCAGCAAAGGGGTCAGCCAGTGAGGTGTCACCTCCACATCGCTATTCAACAGCAGGTAGTATTCTGCTTCAATCTGGCGGAGCGCTAAATTATATCCTTCAGCGAAACCCCAGTTCTTGTCCAAAAGAATCAGTTTCACCTCGGGAAACTCACGGCGCAGGGTCTCAACGGAATGGTCTGTAGACGCATTGTCAGCTACATATATCGTAGCTTCATCTCGACTGTAACGCAAGACATTTGGCAAATACTGCCGCAACATAGCCTCGCCATTCCAATTCAATATAACAATTGCCAGTTTCTCCATATACATATTTTATAATATACAAGCCATCAACGCTGTGCGGTCGTGATTGAAGTCGCCAAGCTCAACCTGACACAGACAGTTATCCAACTCCGGGCGTGAATCCTTGGCAGGCAACTCCACCCTAATATAATTACGTGTAAAGCCGTGCATCGCTTTACCATGCGGTGCTTTCTCAAACAGTACTTCAGCCTTGCTACCTATATATCGTTGATAGAATGCCTCTGTCTTGGCGTCTGACAGTTCGAGCAACTGTTTGGAACGAAGCTTCTTGTCGGCAGGACTAACGACATAATCTATCTTGAGGGCAGAAGTACCAGGACGCTCGGAATATGGAAATACGTGCAGCTGCGTTACATCTAACTTTTCAAGAAGCTCGAGGGTCTCCTTGAAACACTCCGGCGTTTCCCCACGGCAACCTACCATCACATCAACGCCAATAAATGCATCGGGCATCAAGGCTTTGACAGCAGCAATTTTGTCAGCAAAGAGTCGGCTGTCATAATGACGGTGCATCAGCCGAAGCACAGTGTCACTACCACTCTGCAGCGGAATGTGGAAGTGCGGCATAAAGGCCCGGCTCTGAGCACAGTAGGCTATCAGCTCGTCGCTCAGCAAATCAGGCTCTAAAGAACTGATACGGTAACGGCTTATTCCTTCAACGGCATCCAAAGCACGAACAAGGTCTATAAAGCGTTCACCTGTGGTCTTTCCGAAATCGCCAATGTTCACGCCTGTCAGCACGATCTCCTTGCCACCCTCGGCTGCAGCAGCCCTCGCCTGCTCCACCAAGGAGGCTATGGTCGGATTACGGCTAAAGCCGCGGGCATAAGGAATGGTACAATAGGTACAGAAATAGTCACAGCCGTCCTGTACCTTTAGGAAGAAACGTGTACGATTACCCCTTGAACAGCTTGGCGCAAACGTCTTGATGTCTTTGGTCTTCTGTGTAAATATGCTTGCAGGCTGCCATACTGACGATGAAGAACGGCTTGACCAGGCATCCGACAGATACTGTATCAAGCTGGCCTTTTCATTGGCACCCAATACAAGATCAACGCCCTCGATAGAACTCACCGTTGAAGGAGCAAGCTGTGCATAGCACCCTGTCACAACAACAAAAGCGTCAGGATGCTGACGAACCAGTCGATGAATAGCCTGACGACACTTATGATCGGCAACATCTGTCACCGAGCAGGTGTTGATCAGACAGATGTCGGCCTTCTCACCTTTCTGAACCGTTGTCACTCCCAATTCCTGAAGCATCCTACCAAAAGTGGATGTCTCAGAGAAATTCAGCTTACAGCCCAGAGTAAAATAAGCTGCTTTTTTGCCTTGAAATGCCGACGAGTCTATCATATATAAATAAGGTGTTTCATTTATCGACTGCAAAGGTACTGCTTTTTTCTCTATTTTATGCCTTTTTTACAAAATATCGTTGAGGCTTTATTTTCTGACATTTTTTAACAATTCGTAATTAACTGATTTTCAGCCGTTTGCTAAAAAGTTACAAAAACGCCCTAAAAAAAAACAAAAAAAACGATACGTCGTATCAAAAAAATGCCTACCTTTGCAGCGTTTTAATAAACAAATGATTGTTTTACAGATTTAAAAGCTTAGAAAAAATGAAGAAATTAGTATTTGCATTCGCCGCTGTTGTTGCTGTGTCTTTCGCAGCTTGTGGTAACAAGACTGAGCAGGCTGCTCCCGCTGAGGTTGACTCTATCGAAGAGGTAGCTGTTGAGGATAGCCTGGTTGCTGACTCTGCTGCTATTGACAGCACAGCCGCTGACTCTGCAGTTGTTGCTGAGTAATTTAGAGCGAAAAAAAGGAACGACCGCCGGACTTTCAAAAGTCTGGCGGTTTTTTAATATACACTCCCTTTGAAGGTTTAGCGCCATCCTGCGGGGACGTCAGCTTCTGACCAGAGAGGAAGACTATGTGTTCCTGAACCGTCGTGGGGCCCACCTCACGCGCAC
>CADBHI010000104.1 GCA_902794405.1 uncultured Prevotellaceae bacterium | reverse complement strand
TCGGCTGCGGTCTTACCAGCATTATTAGCATAAGTATTGTCCCATGACAGCTTATTGGCGCTCACGTCGCTCAGCGCAAGAGCCAGGCCGTGGGTATAGGTAGCATCGCCCGTCTCGCTACCCAAATAGGCTATCATGGCTCTTTCCGTTCCTGTATCAGATGACCGTGCTGCAAACTTGCCGTCAGAAAGAATCACGTCGCCAATGGTTGCCATCTTCACCGTCGTCAGGTAGTACTTGCCTGCTACGGTTGCAGCTGCTGTGGTTGCCTTGGCAATGTAGGGCTTGCTGTCAATGGTGGCGTTGAACCAGTAGGTTCCGGCAGCCATGACGGGCAGAGCTACATACAATTCACCAGAGGCAGAGCCAGGCGTAACGGTGGTCATCACGTTGCCAGAGCCGTCGCTGACCTTGAACTGCGTAGCGCTCTTGGCTGCAGCGCTGAGATCCTGCAATGTGAACTTGAAGATGGCGAACTGCGCTGCGGGCTGGGTGGTAACGGTCAGGCCGGGCGTCGTGGTCTGGATGGTGCCTGCGCCCACGCGGACGTCGAGGTTGGCCGAGAGCGTGCCGTCCTGTGCGGCCAGCAGCGTGGCGGCATCCTTCACGCCGCTGTGGTCGTCCTTGGCTGCGGAGTAGGGATAGACCAGCGTGCAGGGGGTGTCGTTGGGCGTGCCGGCCTCCACGGTGAACTCGATGGTGGCTGCGCCCGTGGTTCCGTCCACGGCAGTAATCTCGGCATCGGCAACCTTCTTCGTGCCGCTTACCTCGTAGAGGATGGCGATATGCTCGCCCACGGCCCACGTCATCGTCGTCAGGTTGTCGGTAGCGTCAGTGAAATCCGCAATCTCGCCGCCAGTATAGGCTAACTTCGCTGCCAGTTGTGCGGTGATGGTGCCATCCCATGCCGCCGCCTTCTTCACGGCCTTGACGCTCTTCACCTTCTTCGTGCCGCTGTAAGTGGCGGTCACGGTCGTGCCAGCTTCCACGCCCGTGGTCGTTGCCTCAGCGGGCGCGATAGTCCAACTGGTGGCATCCTCGGTGCCTTCCTTCACAGAAACTTTGTAGGTAGTCTGTGCCATTGCGCCCGTGGCTACTGCTGCGAGCAGCACGAGCATTGAAATAAATCTTTTCTTAATCATAATTGAAAAATTTAATTTGTTAATAAATAAAATGATGTTTATAGACTGTCGATTGGGATGAGCTGGTACTCCTTGTCCACGTCCACGTCGTCGGTGGGAGCACACAGATACGCGACAAGGCACGCAGCTGCCCCGCTGTGGGACTTCTGCGTGCCTTGTGGACACACTTCGCCTCGGCGCCCTTCTGCGCGCCTGTAGCTGGTTTTAGGGGGGGGTAGTCATGCCGCTCACTACCAAGCAGTTACGGCCGCTCAGAGTCAGGGTCCGGGCGGTGTCGGGAGTGTGGGGTATGTGGAGGTAGCGGGGCATGAGTGTGGGGTTGTTTTCTTGTTATTTGTTATGAGAGATTTGATTGTTTGCTTTGGGAGGGAAAGAGTATTGGTGTGGCGGTCAGTCGGCAATCTCCATCATGTCGAAATACATCAGGCGGGTGTGCTCGTCCTCGTCACGCTTCGTCAGGTGCAGGAACCCGTTGCGCTCATAGAATGGGACGGCAGAGAGGTAGGCATCGACGGTGATAAAGCGGAAGGCGGAATTTGAAGCACTATGATGGAGCAAGTCCTTCACAATATTCAATAACCTGTGCCCGACATGCTGCCCGCGATATTCCTTGGAGACGGCAAAACGCCCTATCTTGATAGTGGGGTAACTGCGGAACTGCTTGCTTTGGGGAAAGTTCGAGCGAATCTTCTTCCATCGGCTGCCAATCACCTCGTCCTTGCTCACTTTGTCGTTGAGAATACAGAAATAAGCCGCAATACGCCCATCGTCCTCCAAGATGAACGTATTGGCTACGCGCAGTTCGAGCGACGGCTTTGCGTCCTCGAACAGGAAATTGTTCAGCTGCTCGTCTCCGCAGTCGAAGTCGGTCAACTCATACTCGGGTGTCAGGCGAACAAGATTCATAAATCAGATGCAAACGTTGATGTACTTCTTTGCCTCGGCCACTTGTTCCTGGAACTTCCTGCGAGCCTCGGCACGCTCTTCAGGAGTTCTATTCTCCACCTCCAGCCTTCGCATCTCGAAGTTAAAGGCATCCTCGCCCTTCAGCACGGGGGTTTCTCTGATAGGTCTTGAACTGCGGTTGAGCGAGAGCAATGATGCTTGCATCAATTGCCGAGCGGGAGCAGTCATTCCCGACCGCTGGTCGCCTACCCGTAGCCTTTCGCAGCCTTTCGGCTGCAAAGGTACAAAAAATAATTCAAAAAAGCGCATTTGGGGAGGATATTAACACGATTTCTGTGCAGAATACTATTCAATTTGTCAAGAGAAGCGTTATATTGAGGATGGGAATAGTCCCAGAAAACAATTTAATTCTATTAAAATGATGAACAGAAAAGTTTTGGGCGCGTATTTGGATAATCTCTCGTAGGGGGGTACGGAGTCGAAATAAAAATAGAGGCTGATATAACCGTTTTGGTGACGTATCGCCGAAGTCAGGAAAAAGAAAACAAAGGGCTGACTCCAGTGAAAGGATGTCAGCCCTTTGTTTGTATGCTTGTCTGTCGAGCGTTACATGTCCTCGTAGGTGTCGAGGTAAGTGACGTGGGTGACGAGGTACTCGTCGACGCCGTGCTTGCCGTCGGCACCGCCGATGCCTGACTTCTTCATGCCAGCATGGAAGCCCTGGATGGCCTCGAAATGCTCGCGGTTGATATAGGTCTCGCCGAACTCCAGTTCGCGGCAGGCCTTCACGGCCACGTTCAGGTCCTTGGTGAAGATGCTCGATGCCAGGCCGTACTCGCAGTCGTTGGCATAGCCGATGACCTGGTCGAGGGTGTCGAACTCAATCAGTGGGATGACGGGGCCGAAGGTCTCCTCATGGATGATGTCCATGTCCTGACGGCAGTCGTCGAGGACGGTGGCTGCATAGAAGTAGCCCTTAGTGCCTACGCGCTGTCCACCACAGAGCAGCTTGGCACCCTGCTTGATGGCACGCTCCACCTTCTCGGTGACGCTCTCTAGAGCACGCTGCTCGACCAGCGGACCCATGTCGACACTCTCGTCCTGGCAGGGGTCGCCCACCTTGACTTTCGACATCTTGTCGACCAGTATCTTGGTGAACTCAGTCTTCACCTCTTTCTGAACGTACACGCGCTCAGCGTTGTTGCAGATTTGTCCGTTGTTGCCGATGCGGCTGTCGACAATCCACTGTGCAGCACGCTCGAGGTCGGCATCCTTCATGACAATGGCAGGAGCCTTGCCGCCCAGTTCGAGGCTGACCTTGGTGATGTTCTTGGAAGCGGCAGCCATGATGCTCTCGCCTGCAGCAACGGAGCCTGTGACGCTGACGATGTCGATCTTCGGCGAGCCAGCCATCTCGTTGCCGATGACAGAACCCTTACCTGTCACGATGTTGATGACACCTGCTGGCAGTCCCGTCTCAGCCACCACTTTGGCAAACTCGGTACAGTTCTCGGGCGTGAGCTGTGAGGGTTTGATAACGATGGTACAGCCAGCAATCAGCGCAGCACCAGCCTTGCGTGCAATGAGGAAGAAGGGGAAGTTCCAGGGCAGGATGCCAGCGACAACGCCGATGGGCTTCTTGGTGAGCAGGATGGTCTCGTTGGGACGGTCGGAGGGAATAATCTCGCCTTCGATATGACGGGCAAACGTTGCCATATACTCGAAGTAGGCAATGGTAGCACCGACCTCGATGGAGGCCCATGTGCGGGTCTTACCCTGCTCGCGCATGATAATCTCGGTGAATTCCTTCTCGCGTTTCTTGATACCATCAGCTATTTTCAGCAGATAGCCAGCACGCTCGATGGCAGGCGTCTTTGCCCATGCCTTCTGAGCAGCACGGGCTGCGTCGAGGGCGCGGTTCACGTCGTCGATGGTGCCTTCAGGCTGACGCGAGATGACCTCCTCGGTCGACGGGTTCAACACTTCAATCCACTGGCCGTTAGAGCTCTCGCAGAACTGGCCATTGATGTACATTTGTAAGTCTTTCATAATAGTTTTGGTTTTATAGTAAAATGGATTAGTAGAATGGTCTTCAAGGCAAAGATCCCCTTAGCCGACAGTACCTTCGAGCGAGACGCTGAGCAGCTTCTGCGCCTCGACGGCAAACTCCATGGGGAGCTTTTGCAGCACCTCCTTGGCGTAGCCGTTGACGATGAGTCCGACGGCCTGCTCTGTAGGAATGCCACGCTGGTTGCAATAGAAAAGCTGGTCCTCGGAGATCTTTGAGGTGGTGGCCTCATGTTCGAAGACGGCTGTATCGTTGTGGACGTCCATGTAGGGGAAGGTGTGGGCACCGCAGTCGCTGCCTAACAGCAGAGAGTCGCACGAGGAGTAGTTGCGCGCATTGTCGGCCGTAGAGGCGGCACGCACCAGTCCGCGATAGGAGTTCTGGGAGTGGCCGGCGGATATACCCTTCGAGATGATGGTCGATTTGGTGTTGCGCCCGATGTGAATCATCTTCGTGCCAGTGTCGGCCACCTGATAGTTGTTGGTGACAGCGACGCTGTAGAACTCGGCTACGGAGTTGTCGCCCCGCAGGATGCAGGAGGGGTACTTCCAGGTAATGGCAGAGCCCGTCTCGACCTGTGTCCATGAGAGTTTGGAGTCGGTGCCGCGCAGGTCGCCGCGCTTGGTGACAAGGTTCAGCACGCCACCCTTGCCGTTCTCGTCGCCCGGGTACCAGTTCTGAACGGTCGAGTATTTCACCTCGGCACGGTTCATGACGATAATCTCGACGATGGCAGCATGCAGCTGGTTTTCGTCGCGCATGGGAGCCGTACAGCCCTCGAGGTAGGAGACGTAGGAGTCGTCGTCGGCCACGATGAGGGTACGTTCGAACTGACCCGTGTTGCGTGCATTGATGCGGAAGTAGGAGCTGAGCTCCATGGGGCAGCGCACACCCTTGGGGATATAGACGAAGGAGCCGTCGGAGAAGACAGCCGAGTTGAGGGCGGCAAAGAAGTTGTCGCGATAGGGAACGACGGAACCTAAGTATTGTCGCACGAGGTCGCCGTGCTCCTTGATGGCTTCGCCGATGGAACAGAAGATGACGCCCTTCTCGCGGAGCTTTTCCTTGAAGGTGGTTTTCACGGAGACAGAGTCCATGATGGCATCGACGGCCGTATTGCCACTGAGGGCGAGGCGCTCCTCGAGGGGGATGCCGAGCTTGTCGAAGGTTTTCTCCAGTTCAGGGTCAAGCTGGCCCGACGGAGAACCGTCGGGAATGGAGGGCTTTCTCGCCGTAGGGTCGGCATAGTAGGAAATAGCCTGATAGTCGATGGGGGGCAGTGTCAGGTGCCCCCAGGTGGGTGCCGTCTGCTGCTGCCAGTAGCGGAAGGCCTTCAGGCGGAATTCAAGCATCCACTCTGGCTCTCCCTTCTTCTGTGAGATCAGACGTACCACGTCCTCGTTCAAACCCTTCTCTATGATTTCGGTATGTACGTCGGTGGTGAAGCCAAACTCATATTTCTGTTCGGCTACCTGACGGACAAATTGATTCTTCTCTTCCATTTCAGCTGCAAAGGTAGTGCAAATTGACTGAACTACAAAATAAATTTGGAAATATTAGGCTTCTTTGAGTTGTTCAGAAACTGTGCAGCCAGGCCTTCAGCTCCAGTAGCAGCTCCAGATGATAGTCGAAAGATTCGCGGTAGCCCCAGCCGTGTCCGCCAGTTGGGAATACATGAACCGAGGCGGGTACATCATGGCGTATGCACTCCTGATAGTAGTTGGCACTATTGATGGGTGGCACGAGGTCGTCGTCGTCGCTGAGGGCAATGAAGGCCCGTGGGGTGACTCGTGTCACCTGAAGGTCGTTGCTGAAAAGGTGTTCAAGCTTCTTCTTGGGCTTGGAGCCGAGCAGGTTGTCGTGTGACCCCATGTGGGTGAAGCCAGGGTCCATGGTGATGACCGGATAGAACAGGATCTGGAAATTGGGCGCAACCTCGGGCTTGGCATGTGTGGCAAGGGTAGAAGCCAGATGTCCTCCTGCCGACGACCCCATGATGCCCACCTGCTGCGGGTCGATATGCCATTGCGTGGCATTGCGGCGCACAAAACGCATGGCTTCCTCGGCATCGCTGATGGGTATTTCGTAATTGCCGTGGGGCATACGGTATTTCAGGACGATGACGGCTATGCCCTCACGATTGAAAAACGGTGCCCAGTCGGTTCCCTCGTGCTCCATAGCGAGGAAACCGTAGCCACCGCCAGGACAGATGACCACGGCGCGGCCTGTGGCTTTCTTGGCATCGGGCAGGAATACCGACACCTTGGCAGTGTCGGTGGGGTTGCCATTGTTGTTGGGCGCACCCTTGGGCCATAGGGGATAGGTCTTGCCTGTGACTGAGGCAGTCATGGCTATCAAAGTTGTCATTATCAGAATAAGTTTTGTTGCTTTCATCGCTTTTTTCCAAATTTGCTTGCAAAGGTACAAAAAATATTCGTAACTTTGCCGATGAAATATAAAACTTAGATATAAATGAAGAGATTTTTTCTGTTGACGGCTGCCATCATGGCTATGGCAGCACAGGCAAAAGTAAGGCTTCCGCACCTTGTTTGCGACAATATGGTGTTGCAGCAGCAAACCGATGCCCGGCTTTGGGGGTGGGCAAAATCTGGTAGTGAGGTGAAGGTGATGACGTCGTGGAACAACGCGGTGGTGTCAGTGAAGACAGGTAAGGACGGCAAGTGGCTGGCCAAGGTACGTACGCCAAAAGCATCGTACGCCCCGCTGACGATAACCTTCGACGACGGCGACGGTGCAGTTACCATCAACAATGTTGTGAGTGGAGAGGTGTGGGTATGTGCCGGCCAGTCGAACATGGAGATGCCTGTGAAGGGTTTCTGGGGCTGTCCGGTAAAGGATTACAACCAGGTGGTGATTGACGCCAGGAACCACAAGGGTGTGCGTAGTGTGAAAATACCCAGCATCATGCGTATGGAGCCTCAGGAGGATGCCGAGTGTGCATGGCGTGAGTGCTCGCCGCAGACGGTGAGTGAGTTTTCAGCCACAGGCTATTTCTTTGCCCGTACGATGCATCAGGCCCTTGACATACCCATAGGCATTATTGAGGCAAATAAAGGAGGTACGCGTGTGGAGAGCTGGCTGACGAAGGAGAACCTGCAGAAGTATACCCAGGAACCGGTCGACTCAGCTGGTATCGTAGCCTTCAAGCCCGATCAGGACTATCTGCGCGGTCTTCTCTGGGGCAACGGCACCTTCAACCCTATACTGAACTACACGGTGAAGGGTATCCTGTTCTATCAGGGTTGTTCGAATGTGGGCGACCCTGGGAACCAATATTCCGAGCGGTTGAAGCTGCTTGTAGAACAATGGCGGCGGCAGTTTGCCCTGGGCGATATTCCGTTCTACTTTGTCGAGATAGCCCCTTACCACTATGACGACGTGCAGGGTACGCAGGGCGCTCTACTCCGTGAACAGCAGCAAAGGGCAGCGCAGATGATTCCCAACAGTTCGCTGGTATGCACCAATGACCTGGTGTATCCCTACGAAACAACCCAGATACATCCTGCCCAGAAACAGCAGGTAGGTGAACGTCTGGCCTATACCGCCCTGAATCGCGACTACGGCTTTGAGCAGGTGCTTTATAAGAGTTCGACCTATAAGGACATGACCATCAAGGGTGATGCCATCTATATCCATCTACAGGACAACTACCACGCCGATGCTCCTTATGAACAGATCGTCGGGTTTGAGATTGCCGGTGACGACCGTGTGTTCCATCCTGCCAAGGCGCAGCATTTTTGGCAGCCTGGTGGTGGCTACTGGGATGAGGCCATTATCGTCAGCAGCCCTGAGGTGAAAAAGCCGGTGGCGGTGCGCTATTGCTTCCGTAACTTCCAGTTAGGCAACGTCACGAACGCTGCCAACTTGCCATTGTTCCCTTTCCGTACTGATAACTGGTAAAGCCATGAGTCATCCGTTAGAGAAATTCAAGTTCTGTCCCGTCTGTGGCAGTGCCCACTGGTCAGAACATAACTTTAAGAGCAAACAGTGTGCCGACTGCGGTTTCACTTACTATGCCAATCCCTGTGCGGCTACGGCTGCCATCATCCTGAACTCTAAAAACGAGATGCTTGTGGCACGGCGTGCCAAGGAGCCAGCCAAGGGAACGCTCGACCTGGTGGGTGGCTTCGTGGATATGTACGAAACCATAGAGGAAGGCATGCGGCGTGAAATCAAGGAAGAAACCGGGCTGGATGTCGGTGAGATACAGTATCTGTACTCCTCGCCCAATCAGTATCTGTACAGCGGCATGTATGTCCATACCCTCGATGCCGATTTCCTGGTACGTGTTCCCGACGACGTCAAACCAAAGGCAGCCGACGATGCCGCCGACTGCCTTTGGATTCCTGTCGAAGAGGTAAACCCTGCTGATTTTGGTCTCACCTCCATCCGTCATGCTGTGGAGCGCTTCTTAGAGGAGCGCTTGTGGGAGAAGTATTAGGGCCGTGTCTGTCCTTCGCCCTCAATCAACCACTTGTAAGTTGTGATTTCCTCTAAGGCCATCGGTCCGCGAGGTCCTAACTTTTGTGTGGAGATACCAATCTCTGCACCCAGTCCGAACTGTGCACCGTCGGTAAATGACGTAGGTGCGTTCCAGTAGACGCAGGCAGCATCGACGTGAGCCTGGAACTTACGGGCTGCCTGTTCGTTCATGGTGACAATGGCCTCGCTGTGGCCGGAACCGTTGTTGTCGATATGCTCCAGTGCCTCATCGAGTGAGCCAACGGTCTTGATGGCCAGCTTATAGTCCATGAACTCCGTGCCGAAGCTGTCGTCGGTGGCGTGCTCCAGATAGGGGTACTTGCCGTCAAGGGCGGCGTAGGCTTTCTCGTCGGCAAAGATGATGACGTGCTTCTCAGCCATTTTCTCGCAGAGCGCGGGCAGGTCGGCGAGCCGGCTCTCGTGGATGAGAAGGCAGTCCAAGGCGTTGCAGACAGAGACACGGCGGGTCTTGGCATTGTTGATGATGGCTTTGCCCATCTCCAAGTCGCCGTCCTTGTCGAAGTAGGTGTTGACAACGCCGGCACCTGTTTCAATGACGGGAATGCGTGCTGTGTCACGGACAAAGTCGATGAGCTTCCTGCCACCACGGGGGATGCAGAGGTCGACATAGCCCACAGCGTTCAGCATTTCGCCTGTGGCCTCGTGGGTGGCGGGCAGCAGGGCAACCACGTCCTTTGATACACCAAACTTCTCGAGAATCTCATGTATCAAGGCCACTTCTTCGCGGTTGGAGCAGTCGGCATCCTTGCCACCTTTCAGTACGCAGGCGTTACCGCTCTTGAAGCAGAGCGAGAAGACGTCGAATGTCACGTTAGGACGAGCCTCGTAGATCATGCCGATGACACCGAAGGGTACGCTGACACGACAGAGCCGCAGACCGTTGGGCAGCGTCTTCTGCTTGGTGATATGACCAAGAGGTGAGGGTAGGGTAGCCACGTTGCGCATGTCGGCGGCAATGCCTTCCAGTCGGCTCTCGGTCAGTTGCAGACGGTCGTAGAGCCGGTTCTCCTTCGACATCTTTGCCAAGTCCTGGCTGTTAGCACTGAGGATTCTCTCCTTATTATCAACGATGGCATTGGCCACGGCCAGCAGAATCTCGTTTCGCTGTTCGTCGCTCAGCAGCGCCAGGCTTCGGCTGGCACGTTTCACATTTTCAAAAGTTTCTTTCAGTTGTAGGGTCATAGGGAACTAATGTTTGCAATTCCACTGCAAAGGTAAGCTTTTTTGGCAAAACCACAAAAACAAAGCGTAACAATTTTACTTATCGGACGCAACAATGGCCTTTTGCTATTTCAGGATGCCGAAGAGATTGTTCTGCTCAAACAAGTGGAGTACGTTTTCCTCAACGGGCGTACGGCGTACAATCTCGTTCTTCTCCCAGAATTCCGGGTCGTAACCCTGTTCGCTGATGGCTTCATGGAGCTCGTCCTGGAAATACAGGTTACGGCCATTATAGTTGCTGTCATATTGACGGGAGAACCAACCACCGATGCCTTGGAGCACTCCGCCAATGTTTTTTTTGCGCTTCTCACCCAGATTGAACAGCAGAGAACGGGTGGTAATGGCCTGTCCGAGGTATTCGTGGGACTCGTCGACATAGACCGACTGCACCTCGGGGAAGCCGCGTTCCTCAGTCATCTCAACCAAATAGTAGAACGAAGCAGGTGACGTCACACGGGTATAACGTCCAAATCCCAGCATGCCAACTTTAGCCAGGGTGCGAGTCATCACCCTGAAGTTGAGGCCCTGTCCCTCGAAGCGGCGGATGTGAAGTGTTTTCTCGTCGACGTAGACTGTTCCACAGAGCATGGCGTATCGATTAACCATTTCTGGCTTTGGCTCGAATTTAATGGCGAAGATGCGGTTGCCGTCGTCGTCAGTCGTCACCCAGTAACTGGCGTCGTAGAACTTATCGTAGTTGCGGAACAGTGGTACGACATCGTCGGCTATAGTAGGCTGCTTGTAGGAGGCAGCTATCTCAAGCTGCGAGAAGGTAAAGAAGTTACCGAAGAACGTGTATAGGTTAGTGCTGTCAGATTGTAGTCCGGCATAGCGCCCTGACTGAAGGATCAGGTTGTTTAGGGCAATGGCAGAATTGCCTTTAAGGAATGACTCAACGAACTCATAGCACTGGGCTCCCCTGAAAGCCGTTTGTCGATAGAAGAACTTGGAGTAACGCGTTTTGTACTTCCGCTGTAGGCGCAGTGTCTCCTTGCAGATCTTGTCGATCATGGGGCCGATGGGTACGACAACCAGTTCCTGCAGCAGCTTCTCTTGTGGCTGTAATGATACGACTTCTTTCAGCTGACTGGCTTCAATGAAGGTAGACTTGTAGCCCACAAAGCTGATACGTAGCACTTCGGTAGGCTTGCAGTTGATGGAAAAGACACCTACGGCATTGGAGATGGTCGAGGTTTCACCATCAACAAATACGCTGCGTCAACCACAGTGGCTTCGTAGGTTTGAGTCTGTGCATGGGCTACCAGCACAGTCATTAGCAGGATGATGGTCAGCATGTGTCTCATTGATCGTCAGTGTTATTAGTATTCGCCCTCCAGCAGCGTACGCTTGCTAAGTCCTAAAGGTGCTACTCTCATGCGACAGTTGGGACCGTCCTCATAGTGCCCCTTGGCTCGATAGCGTCGCTGGTCGTAGATAAAGTCTAAAGAGAAACTGAATGACACCGTTGGCTGTTGGTCGAACTCATGACGCAAGTTGGTGGCCGTAATGGGTGACTGCCGCAGCTGTCCTCGACGTGTCAGATAAACCTTCTGCAGGGTGAGCGAGCCCTTGTCGGCGCAGCTGTAGGCGAGCTTGACGTTGAGGAACGTCGAGTCGTTGAGCGCAGCCTGAAGGCTGACATTCCCCTTCTGCTGCGCCGACAGGGAGCCGGTGCAGAGCCATAACAGGGTGAGGAGAGTCAGCAACTGTTTCATCGTCATCGGGTCATTATAGGTTGTCCATTCGGTGTGAGGCCTTCGGCCGAGACTGCCAGTTTCTGGCTGAAGCCGTTGTTGAAGAACTCAATGTGAGCACGTCCGTCCTGGTCAGTTTTCACCTGCGGATTCCAGTAAACGGTACGGCGGTAGTCGGTCTCTTCGGGTTCAGGCTGCCAGTCGTAGTTGGGCTCATAGAACTCTACGGGCTGTGTCAGTCCCTGGAAGTTAATGCGGAATCCCATGAAGTCGGGCAGGGGAACACCATTGTAGTAGGTACTATCGGTAGTGAAGTTGAAGATCGAGGTCATCGGCATGTCGTAGCTGGTGGCACTATTGGGGTCGTAGCCGATGACAGCCTCATGGTAGCGGCCGAGCTGATGGGTGAGACGTCGGTTGTCGATGTCGGCGTAGAGACGCAACTGCCTGAAGTTCTCGTTCAGCGGAAAGAACCGTAGATTCAACGGCAGCAGTTTAGAGTCGCCAGTAGCCGTAGTGTACTGGGGCTGGCCGCCAGTCAGACCAGCATCGACGTAGGTATTGTTCATGCCGTCGAGGCCGAAGATGTAGAGCATCTCGTTCAACCGCGCAAAATAGGGCATCCCGTCAATATGGTGGTAAGCGTAGCGCAGCCCAATGTTGCGTTCCACCTCTACACGGTAGTTGGTCGTTCCCATTTCATGATCCAGCCAGATAGCATCCTGCAAGGCCAGACTGGTGATGAAGTTGGTATGTGGGTCGTTCATGGGTGCACCATGGGCATAGGGGGTTCTCTTTCTGAAATTAAAGTCCTGAATGTCGCCGAATATGTTGCACAGCCACGCCATAACATCTTTGACATCCATGACAGCCACTGGGCTGACATCGCGGAAGTCACTCCATTTGCGACGCGTCTTCTTCAGCACATCAGGCGTAATGTATGACTGGCTGACGGGGTCGTAGTAGATAAACTTTTGCTTGCTCTCCTTAGGTACGGCCATGAAGCCATAGCGGAACATATCACGATCGATGGGGTCGGTGAGCGCAGCCGTCTCGTAGTAGTCGTAATTCTTAGGCAGAGGCGAGTACTGGTTAAGCGGTTCTATGCGTTTGTCAATCAAGAAGAACGGACGCTTGATAGTGTTCCACCTGAAGTTATGTCCGTTGACACCACCTTTCAACAGCCCGATGTCCTCGATGCTCTGCTTATTGAGCATCAAGGCGATGCGCCCCTTGCCGTAGAAGGGTTGGATGTTGAGGCGGAAGAAGCCCATGGAGTCAATCTTCGTCTCGCCAGTCAGGATGAGCTGTGGGGGATAGCCTCCTTCATGGATGACATGACTTGTACCACCGAGGTTGATGGTGCGTTCAGGGAACATCCATTTGTCTAATGAGTGGTCGGTCAGTGTGGTATCACCGTCGATGTATAGTTCAGAATAGACCCAGTAAGGCTTGTTGATCTGCTCTTTCCAGAAAGCCTTTTCGTGGTAGTCGTTATCGTCCCATACACGTCCTGAGAAAGCCAGTCCCCGCTCAATGGGCAGCATGGGTTCAAACTTCTTGCCGCTCATCATCTGCTCATAGTCATAGCGGGTCCATCCCTGAATCATGAGCAGTGCGTCGAGAGCATTCTGGTGCTCAGCGTCGTCGGCTTCGAAATAATAGGCAGGGTGGGGGATGAAGCCCTTTACCTCTGATGACAGCAGCAGGTAGCTCATGGGCGTAACATCATCGTAGGTCTCCTCACGGGAATTGTCATCGGTGACGGCAATGCTGAAATCCTGAGCAGCACGAACAGGGTTGCCTGCCGTGTCGGTAAGCTGGTAGTCGAGAGAGACCTTGGCGTAGGGAGACAAAGAGTCTGTTTGTGCCGATGTCGTGATGGGCATGAGACGCAGACCGTCCATGTCATGGTTGTTGACGAAAACCAGTCGCTGGGCCAGTACCTGGCCGTCTTTGGTAAAGAGGGTGACCACGTTGACACCCGTCTGGAGTGATTGCTTGTCGACAAGGGCCACGGCACGCTCATCGTCAGTCAGGTCCACGGTATCATAATAGAAGGTTCGCCCGCGTGAGGTAATACTTAGTCCAAGCAGTTGGCCACCTGTCTTGCTGTTACGGCAGACAATAGTCTTCAACTGGTCGCCGGCGTGAAAGACGCTCAGTGCATAGCCTTTCCTCTTGGGCTTAGGCAATTCAAAGTTATAGGTATGTCCTTGATAGAAGAGCTTCAGTTCCAGGCCTTTGGTCAGTTCCTCGGTATCGAGCGAGTCGGGAGTAACAGAGAAGACACCTCGTCCGGCATAGTCAGTCCTGAACTGGCCGATGCTCTTGCCGCGGCGTATCAGTTCGCCGGCTACGTTCAGCGTGCGTCCTTCTGCATTATGAGCCTGGAAAGCTACTCGTCCTTCCACATCACGTATCAAATTGCCCCCCTCTGGGTAGAAGTCGATGAGCAGACGATCCTTGACGGGGGTGGCAACAGTAGCCGTTGCTTTAGGTAATCTGGGCATGCGGCGCTTGGAATATTCACCTTTTTCCACCTTCTCGTAGATGGGGAAGACGCGACTGAAGACACCGGCGTTTCCCTTCATATAACGCTGCACACGGTCGCCCCACTGCCGGATGGCCTGAGTGGAATGCATGCGGCGCCAGCCGTGAGGATCGCCAGTGGTGAAGTTCAGCATCCAGGTGGTGTAGGCACGTACCTCGTAAAAGCCGGCGTTCAGCGTGTCTTTCAGCTCAAAGGAACCATGAGCCTGACCGTTCTCAATGACTAACTTCTGCGTCTCCACAGGGAAACCGATAGGATTAAGCAACTCCACGTAGAGAATACGGCTGAGGTCTGTCTGGTGGAGATTGTCTTCACGTACGACATAGGCTTTATACCAGATACGTTCTCCCTTATAATAAGAGGTATTAAAGTTCTCCTGTCGTCCGTAAAGCAGCGAGTCGATGTCCTGTGTAGAAGCAGGATTGGCTTTTACTGACATGAGGCTTGCCAGTATCATTGCGATGGTGATGGTCAACTGTTTCATACTCTTTCACGTTTTAAGTTTTACGCTGCAAAGTTACGGACTTTTTCGCTAACTGCCTCGTTTTTCACTTCACAAACACTTCACAACGGCTTCACAAACCGTTCACAATGGCCTATTCCTGCGGGAAAAGGCGCAAAAACTGGTTCAGTTCGTCGGCAGAGCCCTCTTTCCCGAACATTTTCTGGTAGAGTCGCTTCCTGAGGTTGGTGATGGCCTGCTGGGTACGGCAGAGGATGGTTGCTATCTGTTGGTTAGTGAATTCCAGTTTCAGGAGCTGGCATACTTGCATCTCCTGCGGCTTGATGGCAGGGTAGAGGGCTGTCAGCTTGTTGACGAAGCTGTTGGCTTCGCTGTTCAGTAGCTGCACAAGCTCCTCCCATTGTTCATTGCTGATAGACTCTTCAACCAGTATTTTGCGGTAAAGGGGTGTGTTGCGGAAGGTTTCGATGAGCTGTTCCTGCTGACTGCGGGCATGGTTGACACGGGCCTGCCGCTGTTCTTCCTGCTGCCATTTCAGCCTGGCAATGCGTTCGCGTATGAAGATAACACCTGCTGCTATGAGGAGGATAACAATGACAACGATAACGGCAATGACGCGGTACAGATGGTAATTCTCACGCTCTATATCCAATTGGTTGGTCAGCGAACTGATGAGATTGGCATTCTCCTGTTGCATCTGAAGCTTGGCAGAGTCAACCAGTGCTGCACATTCCAAGGCATAGCTGCAGGCTTGCTCCCAGTTGGCGTCGTTGCTGGCTAATTCGCTCAGATACATGGCTGCCGATGTGCGACTGGCCATATTGTCGGTTTCCATACAACGGCGGAAGTAGTAGATGGCGGAGTCCCGTTGTCCCTGGTCGGCATAGAACTTGCCGGCTACTAAGCACGATGGTCCGGAACGACGGTCAATGGGCAGCTGTCGTACGAGGTGACGGGCCTCGTCGGCACGTCCTTCGCTCAGCAGAAGAGAGATGTATTCCGGGTAGACATTAGCCCGCAGGGTGTCAGCTCGTGTGGCGGTAATCAGACTGTCGGCCCAGGCAAAGTGGCGTAGGGCTTCATCACTATCGCCTTCGGCACGACGGCAACGCCCCAAGTCACGCTGGGCGAGAATCATCAGGGTGGTGTCGTGCTGGCTCTCAGCCATCTGCCACGCCTGTTCATAGTAATGGCGGGCTTGCTGCAGGTCGTGCTGGTTCATAGTCAGTCGGCCTAATTCACTGGTAGCCTTTGTTGCGTAAGGGTCGTTACTGCCAGCTTCCACAGCCAGCATGTACTCACGCATGGCATCGGCCGTCCGGCTCCGTTCTGCCAAGAGCCGCCCACGCTCATAGTGTTCTGCCGGGGTTTCTCCAGGCGAACATCCCACAAAGGCTGTGAGGACTGTGAGTAGAAGCATTAGCCGGAACGTCTTCATTGCTTTCTTCTTGTCTTATTTGAACGCCCCGAAGAGCTGCTTGCTCTCGAAGAGCTGGAACACGTCTTCCTCGATGGGGGTACGGAGTACGTCTGTTGGACTACAGGCAAGGTGGAAGCTGCCCACGGCATTGGTGATGGTCGAGTTGGTGCGGCTGACGAAGACGCTGGCGTAGGGTAGGGGCTGTCGGGTTTGCGCATCAACAACAACGGCCTCTACCGAGGTCGTTTGCGCGGCAGCCATCAGCGGCAGCACTATCTGTATGAGTGTCAGCAGCTGTCTCATGGCTGGCTTATTAATCGTTACCCTTCGAAGGCAGGAACTCCGTGTGAGGCGTCGCCTCAGGCTGCTCCATCAGGTGCGTCAGGATGTCATCGCGCTCACCGTTGGCGATGATGACGCGTATGCCTGCATGCTGCACTTTCTGCGCCGTGGTGTATTTGGAGTGCATGCCGCCGCGGCCGAAGGCACTTTTCTCTTCCTTGATGTACTGCGAAAGGTCGCGACCGGGCTCCACGCGGGGGATGATCTGCGACGAGGGGTCGTCGGGATGTCCGTCGTAGATGCCGTCAATGTTGCTCAGGAGGATGAGCGTGTCGGCCTGCATCATCTGTGCGATGAGGCCGCTGAGTTCGTCGTTATCGGTAAACATCAGCTCGGTGACGCTCACCGTGTCGTTCTCGTTGACGATGGGCAGCACGTCGTTCTCGAGCATCACCGTCATGCAGGCGCGCTGGTTGCGGTACTGTTCACCAGGCTCGAAGTTCTCCTTCATCGTAAGCACCTGACCTACGTGGATGCCAAATTCGCGAAAGAGGTCGTAGTAGAGGCCGACGAGCTTCACCTGTCCTACGGCGCTGAACAGCTGGCGCTGCTCAACGCTGTCCAGACTGTGGTCGACGGTCAGTTCGCGCCGTCCGCAGGCCACGGCACCTGAGGACACGAGGATGACCTCGATGCCCTGTCGGCGTAGTCCGGCTATCTGGTCGACGAGCGCCGACATACGGGTGACGTCGAGTTTTCCGTCCTTGCGGGTCAGCACGTTCGAGCCGACCTTGACAACGATTCGTTTCATTTCTCAGCGTCCTTTTGGCGAATCTCCACTCGGCGGATCTTACCGCTGATGGTCTTCGGCAGTTCATCTACGAACTCCACGATGCGGGGGTACTTGTAGGGCGCCGTCTCCTTCTTGACGTGCTGCTGCAGCTCCTTCACAAGGTCGTCGCCGGCCTTGTCCTTCCACTCCTTGCCGAGTACGACAGTAGCCTTGACCACCATTCCGCGGATCTCATCGGGCACGCCGGTGATGGCGCACTCCACGACGGCGGGGTGGGTCATCAGCGCACTCTCCACCTCGAACGGGCCGATGCGGTAGCCTGAGGACTTGATGACGTCGTCGATGCGGCCCTCGAACCAGTAGTAGCCGTCCTCGTCGCGCCAGGCCATGTCGCCCGTGTGGTAATAGCCGTCGTGCCACGCCTCGCGGGTCTTTTCCTTGTCGCGGTAGTATTCCTTGAAGAGGCCGATAGGCTTGCGGTCACCCACGCGGATGACAATCTCGCCCTTCTCACCGTCCTCGCAGCTGGTGCCATCGGCGCGTAGCAGGTCGATGTCGTACTGGGCATTGGGGATGCCCATGCTTCCAGGCTTCGGCTTCATCCAGGGGAAGGTGCCCAGGGTCATCGTGGTCTCGGTCTGTCCAAAGCCTTCCATGATGTTCAGGCCGGTCTTTTCCTTCAGCTTGTCGAACACGGCGGGGTTCAGGGCCTCGCCAGCCGTGCAGCAGTATTCCAGGCTGCTCAGGTCGTACTTCGACAAGTCCTCGCGTATCATGAAGCGGTAGATGGTGGGAGGGGCGCAGAAGCTCGTCACCTTGTATTTCTCCATTTGGCGAAGCAGCGTGTCGGCATTGAACTTCTCATGGTCAAAGACGAAGACCGTTGCGCCGGCGAACCACTGTCCGTAGAATTTGCCCCAGACGGCCTTTCCCCAACCCGTGTCGGCCACGGTGAGGTGGAGCGAACCTGGATGCAGGTTGTGCCAGAACACGCCCGTCGACAGGTGTCCCATGGCGTAGAGGTAGTCGTGGGCTACCATCTTCGGCTCGCCGCTCGTTCCGCTGGTGAAGTACATCAGCATCGTGTCGTCGTTATCATTGACGAAGGCGGGGCGCTGGAATTGTGGCGCCTCCCGCCACTCCTTTCTCCAATTATGGAATCCCTCTTCGTCGCGCAATGTGATATATTGCTTCACCGTCGGACTCTCTGGCATGGCCAGCTTAATCTGCCCGATAATATAATCATCGTCGGCACAGATGATGGCTTTCACCGAAGCCCGCGTGTTGCGGTAAACGTAGTCGTGCTTCGTCAGCATGTGGGTGGCGGGAATGACGATAGCACCAATTTTGCACAATGCCAGCATGATGACCCACCACTCGTAGTGGCGCTTCAGGATGAGCATCACGGGGTCGTTCTTGCCGATACCCAGCGTCTGCAGGTATGAAGCGGCCTGGTCGGTCTGCTCCTTCAGTTCAGCAAACGTCGTGCGTCTTTCCTCACCCTGGTCGTTGGTCCACAGGATGGCCAGCCCCTCGGGCTTCTCCTCGGCCCAGGCGTCCATCACATCGTAGGCAAAGTTGAAGTTCTCGGGGATGATAAACTCGAGGTTCTTATTGTAATCCTCTACAGACGTAAACGTCGTCTGCTTTAAAAATCTTTCTACCATAACTTATTCTACTGTGAATGCTAAGAACTTAACGGGTTTATCGCCTACTGCGAGCATGCCGTGTGGCTTGGTGGAGTCGAAGTAGATGCTGTCGCCCTCTTCGAGCACCATAGTCTTGCCACCGATGTACAGCTCCATAGCGCCTTCAAGCACGAGGTTGAACTCCTGTCCGGGATGCGAGTTCTTGTATACAGTACGAGCACCTGGCTTCGGCTCTACCGTAACAATAAAGACATCGGCTTTATGGTTGACGAAACCACCTACCAGCGACTGGTACTTGTAGGCCTTTGTGCGCTCGATGCTCATACCCTGTCCCTTGCGTGTTACGTAGTACGACTTCATGTGCGGCGACTCGGCGAAGATCAGTTCCTCCGTCGATACGCCGTACTTGCGTGCAATCTTCATCAGGTTCGAAATGGTGATGTCCAGTTCGCCCTTCTCTATCTTTTCATACTTCTCAGCGTCGATGCCAATGGTCTCGGCCATCTCGCTAACCGGAATGTCGAGCACGTCGCGCAGTCCACGAAGTCGCTCGCCAATCTGTTTCAGTTGTTCGTCCATCATGATAGTTCTTGTTATTATTTCGTTTTGTCTTTTTCTTGTATGTCTTAGCCCTCCAAGGGAGCGTCCTTCAGTTTCTCCAAAGCGCGGCAGAGCTGGTCAGGGCATGAAGTGTTCTTGGCACCGCAGCGAATGCCGTCGATGCGCTTGATAACGTCATCGATATGCTGACCGCGTACCAACTGACTGATGCCCTGCAGGTTGCCGTTGCACCCTCCTAAGAAGAATACCTGCTGAATGATGTTGTTCTCGTCGGCAGTCACGTCGATAAGCTTCGAGCAAGTGCCGTGGGTCTCGTATTGTACGTGTTTTGTTCTCATACCAGCAAACTATTTTAATCCTGCCTTCAGTCCGCGGATGACGCTCGACGTGAAGCCAGCATGCTCCATTTCGTTCAGTCCCTTAATGGTTACTCCGCCAGGAGTGGTCACTAAGTCGATGGCGGCCTCAGGATGCAAGCCGCTGGCTTCTAACAGTTCTACGGCTCCCTTCATGGTCTGCATCACAATCTTCTTGGCATCGTCGGCCTTGAAACCTAACTCCACGCCGCCCTCAGAGGCTGCACGGATGTAGCGCATAGCGTATGCAATGCCGCACGAGGCTAAGGTCGTTCCAGCAGCCAAGTGCGCCTCGTCAGTAATCAGCGTGTCGCCCATCTCCCCGAACATCCTCTCCACCAGTTCTGTATGGTGCTGTGCCACAGCACCGCATGGAACGATGAACGTCATCGACGCCATCTCTGCAATCGCGATATTCGGAATCACTAAGAACAGTGGCGGGCACTGCTCACCCAACCATCCCTTGATGCTCTCCGACTTCACGCCCGCAGCAATCACAATCAGTATCTGACGCTTCGGGTCAAGCTCAGGCTTAATGTCTGTCAGCACGCGCTCCACGAGCCACGGTTTTACTACTACGCAAACCACGTCAGCCGTTTCAGCAGCTAACTTGTTGTCGGTCGTCACACAGACGCCCATCTTCTCAAACTTATCGAGTATAGCCGCCGACGGATCGCTGACGGTGATATCCTCGTTCTTGAACATCTGCCCCTTGATGAGGCCCTCGACGGTGGCACCACCCATGGCACCAGCGCCAATCATTGCTATCTTCATAATACGGTCTTTAGTCTGTTAATGAAATCATCGGCATCTTTTTTAGTCAGGCAGAGTGGCGGCAACAGACGAAGGATGTTCGTCCCTGCGCAGCCGGTGAAGCAGTGCTGTTCGTAGATGAGCGGCTTGCGCACCTCGGCATGCGGGCAGTCGAGGTCTATGCCAATCATCAGGCCCCGTCCGCGGATGTCCTTCACCTTTTCGCTTTCTAACTCTTTCAGCTTTTCAATGAGGTAGTCGCCCACCACGCGGGCGTTTTCCACCAGGTTCTCCTCCTCGAACACGTCGAGCACGGCCAGTGCTGCGGCACAGGCCAGGTGATTGCCGCCAAACGTCGTGCCAAGCTGTCCATAGACAGGCTTGAACTCGGGGCTAATCAGCACGGCGCCCATCGGGAAACCGTTGGCGATGCCCTTGGCCACGGTGATGATGTCGGGACGGATGCCCAGCCACTGGTGGGCGAAGAACCGTCCGCTACGTCCGTAGCCGCATTGTATCTCGTCGCAGATCATGATGGTGCCGTACTTCTTGCAGGCCGCTGCCAACCCTTGGGCAAACTCAGGTGTAGCCAGCTGAATGCCGCCCACGCCCTGGATGCACTCCAGAATGACAGCGCAGATGTCGCCCTTTTGCAGCTCCTGCTCCCACGCAGGCAGGTCGTTCAGCGGCAGGTAGGTCACGTGCCCGTTGTCGTTGATGGGGGCGATGATCTTCGGATTGTTGGTCACCTCGACAGCTAATGATGTACGGCCGTGGAAAGCTTTCTGACAGCTGAGCACGCGCTTTCTGCCGTTGGTGAACGATGCCAGTTTCAGCGCGTTCTCGTTGGCCTCGGCACCGCTGTTGATCAAAAAGAGCTGGTAGTCGTCGTAACCGCTGATTCTGCCCAAGCGTTCAGCCAGTTCCACTTGCAGCTTGTTAATCACCGAGTTCGAGTAGAACCCTATTTTCTGGAGTTGCTCCGTCACCTTTTCAATATAGTGGGGGTGCGAGTGACCTATCGAAATCACAGCATGCCCGCCATAAAGGTCCAGATACTCCTGACCTTTGTCATCCCATACCTTACAACCCTGTCCCTTCACGATGTTCACGTCGAACAGGGGATAAACGTCGAATAGTTTCATGTTCCTTTTCTTTTAATCGCGTGCAAAGTTACGGTAAAATTCTGACAATCCGTCACTTTTGCCCGTCTTTTTGCATAAAATACTATCTTGTGCCTGCATAAATGTATGGGGACAGCATAAACTTACATTTCGTTAGGTGAAGAGGATGGTAGGGGTTTAGGGGAAAAAGGGCCTGATAAACGGGGATGGAACTGGCAATAATTCGGGAGAAAGTCGGCAAGAAGCTCGTACGGACCAACCGCTCCTTATATGCCGACCCCGAGCCCCGCATAAACGGAACCCGAGGTCGGCATATAAGGAACTTGGGGTCGGTACCTGTTTTTATTCCGACTTACTTTTCTTTTTGGGAGAGTAAATGTAGGACTTGCCGATTTTGATTCTCAGCAGGCTTGCGTCCTCGCCTTTGGTATGGCTGTCGAGATACTTCTGGGCAGAGTCGCGCTTCAGGCCGCTGAAGTACATGAAGGTGCTGACCGACGTGTAGCCCAGTTTCAGACTATTGCGCAGCGCCTCCTCCATCGCCTTGGGGTCGTACATCTGGCTGTTGCCCACGATGCCGCTTTTCTTGCGGTAGCCCTCGTGGTGCTTGCCAGCCTTTTCGACGAGTTCCTTCGAGGGCGTGAACTCCACGCCGTTATAGAGAATGTCGCGTCCCGTCACCTTGTCGGGGTCACTGTGCTCACCAACGAGCTTCAGCTTTATGGACAGTGAGCCGATGGGCGTCTCTACGCGGTAACCCTGTGACAACCAATTGCCTGCAACGTCGAGGAAAAGGTTGAACAGCCGCTCCATCTCGCCCTTCTGCAGGTTGCGGTATTCGGCGCAGAAGTCGTCAAGCTGCTTCATCGTCTTCTTCCGTCCTGAAGCAGGGCGGGCATAGAGCAGCGGCTTGCCCTCCTCGTCCCGCTTAGGACTCGGGTGCAGCTCAAATTCTATTCCGTTGGTCTTGCGTGGCATATTATATCTGTTTTGCGACTGCAAAGATACGATTTTTTCTCGTTATACGTGAAAGTTTGAGAGAATTATTGTACCTTTGCATCCAAAAACCATAAGCATCGGAATCTAACAGATGAAAAGAATTATTATGGCGATGGCTGTTGCGCTGAATAGCGTGACGCTTTTTGCACAAGAGAAGGACAGTATTCCTTCAAACTCGCAGCAACGCTCCGACTCGTTGCTGATGGCTCATTTGGATATCATTGACCAGCAGGAGATACCTGCCGATACCTCCGTCAGGCAAGGTGTTCTGAAGAATGGCCTGACCTATTATGTTCGTCGCTGTAAGTCGTCGGACAAGAAGGTCGATTTCACATTCTTGGTGAAGGGCGGAAGCATTATCGAGAAGGAGAACGAACGCGGCGTGGCCCACTTCGTGGAGCACATGATGTTTAATGGTACGAAACACTTCCCTGGTCAGGAGGCAATTGCCTTTATGGGAAGATGCGGCTTGAAGTTCGGACATGATAGCAATGCCTTTACCACTCATACCAACGTGCGCTATCTCCTCAATTCCATGCCTAATGATGAACTGGTGGTTGACTCATGTCTCCTCCTGATGCGTGACTGGGCTTGCGATGCCACGATGGGTGATGAGGCCATTGAGAATGAGCGCAACGTGATTGTGGAGGAATGGCGTGGCAGTACCTCAAAGGCTTATCAGATGAGTATCGTCAATGAAATCCTCAATACGCCCTGTTATGTTGACAGGTCGCCCATTGGTGATATGGATGTCGTGAAGAACTGTTCGCCACAGACCATTCGTGACTTCTACAAGCGTTGGTATCAGCCACAAAACCAGGCTGTGGTTGTGGTGGGCGACATTGATGCCGATGAGATAGTGGCGAGGATTAAGAAGATGTTTGGCGACCTGAAACGAGGCAGGAATACGGTTCCCGCTTGTCCTGCCCTTCATAACGAAGAGGCACCCAGAATCCGTTTCTTCTCAAAAAGCAACTCGCCCTATCACTTCAGCGCGATGATGATGCGACTGCCTGCTGACGATGCTGCGAAAGAGAATACCGTTGGCGCGTTGAGGTCTGAGCAGGTATATAACCATCTGAGTGGGTTGATGCTCAATCAACTCAATGGCATGAAAGACAAGAATATTGTCTATGCGGCTTCGACGATGGCAAAACCCGTCGAAGTGAAAGGCATCGAGACGATGATAATTGAGTTGGGCTCGAAGCCGGACGATTGGAAAAAGGCACTTGAGAAGTTGGCCAAGCGCGTGGAATATATCCGCAGAAATGGGTTTACGGATGCCGATAATAAGTTGGGCTTTATCACGAAACCTAAGTATAATGATGACTGTACGGCTATTGACTTTTCAGACACGACAAGGGTTGACCAAACGGAAAGCCGTCTTTCGTGGACGAACTTAATAATCAATAGTTTCTTTCAGGGCACTAAGATACTCGATTTGAATAGTACAAAAGCCAGTAGGGATCATATCCGCAGCACCATCACGACGAAACAGGTGAACGATGCGTTCAGGAAACTGGTTAGCGGAAGGAATATGGCTATTGTCGAGACGTTTCCTGAAGGCGTGGCCTTCCCAATAGAGAAGGAGGTGGCGGATATCCTGAACCGCGTGAAGCAGATGAAGGATGAGGAACTGGCGGAGGCGGCTGTAGAGGAGCCTAAGAAGTTGGAGATGCTCCATGTGGATAGCGTTGACATCAATCCGATGCCAGGCACTGTAAGGAAAACCACCGTTCTCAATGATAGCATCAGCGAGGTGCTTCTGTCGAATGGTGTGAAGGTGGTGTTCTGGAAAAAGAAGATATATCAGAATGGTGTCAAAATGAAGCTGGACCGTCCTATGGGGTTCTCGGCACTCAGCGATGAAGATATCCAATACCACAATATGCTGACAAGCTGCAGAAGAAGATATAAATACGAGACAGACACTTATGCGTTTGTCAGCGCTAAGCCCTTTGACGACACCTTTGATTTGATTTGCCGTTCAAAAAAGAAGGACGAGGCGTATTGGAAAGGCATCGAGCAGCAGTTGAAGATGTTCTATGCCTCGATGACA
>CADBHI010000103.1 GCA_902794405.1 uncultured Prevotellaceae bacterium | reverse complement strand
TCCGTACGAAGTCTACGTTCTTAGGAAAAAAGTCAACCACCTCAGTGGAAGTCGACAACTCTCCTCAGGTGTGCGAGTCAACCTTTTCCGTATGGATAGACAATTGTTAAATTAGAAGGCCTAAAAGGAGTCAACCTCCTACAGGAAAAGACATGTTGCATGTTGCATGTTGCATGTTCTTTTTTACTAAAATCGAAATCCAAATTTCGATTTTATTTACATTTTTATTTTTATATATTATATATATTATAATATATATAATATATAAATGTTATTCCGAATCAAAAAAAGAACATACAACATGCAACATGCAACATTGCGATTGTGTTTATAGACACACATGTCCCAATTTTTTCCACTTTTAAGTGTAACATGTGTAACATAACATATTTAATAGGCATAAAACGCTATAACATAGACAGTTATAGACCTCAAAACGGTGTTACACATCTGCTACACATCTGTTACACATCGAAAACCGACTCACATGTGTAACAGATTCGCAAGACCGAAAGGTCAGTTGAGCATGCTAACTCTATGACTTAAGCATGCTAACTCTATGACTTGGGCATGCTAAGTCATAGACATAGCGGTATTAAATCTTTCTACAGACAAATCAATCTCATCATCCGTTAAAAACTTTGCGTAAACGTACGAATAAGGGAACGAAATAACAGATAAGAATCCCAATAATCTATAAACCAACACTCTTTTAGTTAAAATTCGTTATCATTAACAGTTGGAACAAAAAACAATTCGTATATTTGCCCAAAATAAACTACTGACCTATGAAGCTAAAAGATTTCTTTGCTTTTAAGGACTGGCTATCGTATCAACAGAAGGTTGGTTTGCTGGTGATTGCGGGCGTCGTATGCGGCCTCGGCGGATTGTTTATGTATCTGCTCAGGGCGCATACTTATTTTATAGGTGACAACCCGTCGGCCTGCGTCAACTGCCATATCATGACGCCTTATTACGCTACGTGGAGCCATTCGTCGCACGGACGTATCGATGACCAGAAGAACGGCGCGACGTGTAACGACTGTCATGTGCCCCATCAGAACTTGGCCTACTACTATGGTTTCAAGGCTATGGATGGTCTGAAGCACACGGCATACTTTGTGATGCACTCAGAGCGTCAGGCGCCGATGGCTGAGACGCTGACGGGGCAGGTGGTGATGGACAACTGTATCCGCTGTCACACGCAGCTGAACACGGAGTTTGTAAAGACGGGGCGCATGGGCTATATGCAGCAGCAGGCTCAGGGCGGCAAGGTGTGCTGGGACTGTCATCGCAACGTACCGCACGGCGGTATGAACTCGCTGATGGCGACACCGAATGCCGAGGGCGTAACACCGCTACCGCCTTCACCAGTACCCGATTGGCTTCAGAACATTTTAAGTGAAAAGTGAAGAGTGTAGAATTTGCTGCCGCCGCAGTAATAAATCGAAAATCGAAAATAAGTAAATCGAAAATATAAAAGCTATGGCAAAGACGTTAAAGAAATGGCAAGGTTGGCTTCTGTTTGGAGGCTCAATGGTAGTGGTCTTTATCCTGGGACTGCTCGTTTCGTCGCTGATGGAGCGCAGGGCCGAGGTGGCCAGTGTGTTCAACAACAAGCGCACGGTGTTTGAGGATGAAATAGTGGCCCAGAACGAGAAATTCAAGGCTGACTATCCTCGTGAGTACGAAACATGGGCGATGACGGAGGACACGACGTTCAAGTCGAAGTACAACTCGTCGCAGGAAGTGGATGTGCTTGAGCAGCGTCCGGAGATGGTCGTATTGTGGGCTGGCTATGCCTTCTCGCGCCACTACAACACCCCTCGCGGACATAAGCACGCCTTAGAGGATATGCGCAAGATTCTGCGCACAGGTAATCCTGGCATCCAGATTACGCCTGACTCCATCGCCGTAGATATGCAGCCCGCAACGTGCTGGACGTGTAAGGGTCCTGACGTACCTCGTATGATGCGCGAACTGGGAAATGGTAAGGATCAGTTTGCCCCTGCCAACTTCTACGCCAAGAAGTGGAGCGAGTTGGGTGCCGAGGAGGTGAATACCATCGGCTGCTCCGACTGTCACGATGCCCGCACCATGGACTTGCGCCCTGCCCGTCCTGCCCTCTACGAGGCTTTCGCCCGTCGCGGTCTGGATGTGAAGAACGCTACCCATCAGGAGATGCGCTCGCTGGTATGCGCCCAGTGCCACGTGGAGTACTACTTCATCAAACCTAACGACGAGAAGAATCCCGGCAAGGCCAACTATCTGGTGTTCCCGCACGACAAGGGATTGACCTGTGAGGCTGCTGAGGAATACTACGACGAGATTGGTTTCTACGACTATATCCATCCGCTGTCAAAGACCAAGATTCTGAAGGCCCAGCATCCTGGTTGGGAGATGTCGCAGCATGGCATCCATGCCCAGCGTGGTGTGTCGTGTGCCGACTGCCACATGCCTTACAAGCAGGAGGGTGGGGTGAAGTTCTCTGACCATCAGATTCAGTCGCCGCTGGCCAAGATCGACCGCACCTGTCAGACCTGTCACCGTCAGGATGTCGAGGTGCTGCGCCAGAACGTCTATGACCGTCAGGAGAAGTGCAACGAGGTGCGCAACCGTGCTGAACAGGAGTTGGCCCGCGCCCATTTCGAGGCTAAGTTCATCATCGACAAGGGTGCTACCGAGGCCGAGATGGCTCCCATCCAGGCCCTGTTGCGCAAGAGCCAGTGGCGTTGGGACTATGCCATCGCTTCTCATGGTGCCACCTTCCATGCGCCCCAGGAGGTCACTCGTCTGCTCTCTCACTCTGTTGACTATGCCCAGCAGGCCCGCTTGCTCATAGCCCGTGTAGCCGCCAAGCACGGACATAACGATGCTATCCCTGTGCCCGACTACTCGACCAAGGCCAAGGCCCAGGCCGCCATCGGTCTCGACATGCAGAAGCTGAACGAGAACAAGCAGCGCTTCCTGCAGGAAATCGAGCCCAAGTGGATTGAGGAGGCAAAGAAGAATGGCAAGCTTATCGAGATCTAAAATCGTGATCACTAGAACCGACCCCGTGATCTCCGGAAATTCTTCGTTGCGCATAGAAAGAATCCCGAAACGCTCGGCGGCGCTTCGGGATTCTTCTGTCCTGACGGTCTTTTTACTTGAAAAGCAGCGGGGCCAGCTCCTTCAGGCTGCGGCGCCAGGGCAGGAACTAATGATCACTAGAACCGACCCCGTGATCTTCACAAAAGGAACCGTCCCTTTTGTGTTAAGATACGCTCTCTACTTTGGAGCTGGAGTTAGACAGCTGTCCCGGCTGACGGGCGTTTCGTTTGGAGTAGTTCAGAAGTTAACAAATGATCACTAGAACCGACCCCGTGATCTGCCAACTCGCTGGGTTTGTGGGTAGGCTATCGCGGATGGGGCGCCGGCTATTCCGTCTCGCTGAGCGGCAACAAGGGTATCAACATGTCATTCAACATCGCCACACCCAGCAATGGTGTGAACATCCGCTGGCGACGCTTCAACTACAGCAAGCCCGAAGTCCGAATATCAAACGCTTTGATGCGACAGATTTTGAGGGGGTGCGCCCCCTTTGTCGCAATATAAGGCGAGTGTCGCAACAACTCGGAATGAAAAACACGAAAAGACTTGGAATGTGTTCATAATCGTCATAATTTTGCAGTGTCGAAAGTCAAGAACGGACTCAATAAACTCCAAAAAACGACAGACGACACAAAAGAGAATAATAAATAATGTATAACAATTAAAAAATGACGATTATGAAGCAGATTTCGGTTTTGGTAAAGCAGGTGCTCATGAGCACACTTACCGCAGGTATGTTCGCAGTGTCTTTCACCGCTTTCACAGCATGTTCTGATGATTCTTTCGAGAGTGAGGTTGCAAACAACAATAACGAGACCAACTTCATAGGTGGCGGCAACAAGATCGAGAAGCCCCTCGCACTGAAGTTCGAGGACTACATTACTCCTAACGACGTGCAGATTCTGAACGACGACACCACCCTGATCGCAGTGAGCAAGGCTTACGCCGACAAGATCAACATCCAGAACTTCGTGAACCATCCCCTGAGCATCTGGCAGAGCAAGAACGAACTGGGTTACCTGCGCCGCGCCACTGCCCAGCGCATGGATGGCGACAAGTATATTCTCGAGGTGGTTCCCTCTGGTCTCGGTGAGATCATTCAGAGTGGCGACGTGAAGCTCAGTACAGCCCTCTACGTGAATCCCAGCAAGGCTGCTGCCACACGCTCTGGCGAAGGCGCTGAATACGGTGCACAATATATTGACAACGACAACGTGATTCACCCCATGGCCATCACCATCCCCATGGAAACTGTGACCCGTGGTGGCGGCAGCGGCAACATCACCATCACTCCGGAGGAGTTGCTGGGCTACCAGACACGCGGCCTCGAAGATATTCCCAAAAACATTGAGGATTTCTTCGTTAATCTGGCGAAGGGTTTTGCTGACGGCGACATGAAGAATGGCATCAACTTTAAGAATGTCGGCGGTAAGTGGAATCTGATCTCGCTCGAACCCAGCCTCAACAATAAGTTCCCCATCTCCTGTGGCAAAGACGATGCAGATACCATCACTATCTCCGTCAGCGGCAAGTCTAACTTCCAGCTCGGCTACCGTCTTAACCTGAGCGTTGAGAAGATGAAGGTGACCTACTTCGAGACTGCTCTCTTCGGCGAGTTCGCCTTCAGTCCCCAAGTGACCATTGGCAGCAGCAGAAAGCTGGAGATTCCCGACGACAAATCTACTCTCGAACTCGCCCCACTGGCAAGTGCAGCATTCACCTTCCCCGTCATGGGTGTCCCCGTACCCGTATTGCTGAAGAACCATCTCGACCTGAAGTTCGACGCCAGCGTTGAGGGTAAGATCTACACAGGCCTGAAGTACGAGTTTGCATCAGAGTTCGAGGCTGGTCTGAAGTACGACGGCAGATGGCACACCATCGCCAACGGTGAGATCAAGAAGAACGAGCTGAGCTTCATCACCCCGCGTGCCACCATTCACGCAGAGACCGGCGTAGGACTCTACTTCTGCACAGACGTACTGATCGGTGGCGTGGCAGGCCCCACAGCCAGCATCGGCCCGAAGATCATGGGTGAGATGGATATGGTGTTCGCACCAATGGAGAAGATCCCGTTCAAGTTCGACGCAGCCATCAAGGAAGGTATCTATGGCGAAGTCGGTGCCAAGCTGTCACTCTGGAAGATTGAACTCGGTAAGTTCTCATGCCCCTTCACCATCGGTTCTGACATCACCCTCTGGGAGTACTCCAGCTGGAAGAATGACAACAGCAATGCCACTGACAAGAACACGGCCTACTTCGAGGAGCTGAAGAAGCAGAGCGAGGAAGAGGCTGCCAAGGCCAGGCACGAGGACAACATGAAGACCTTTAGTGTTTGCGAGCAGGCCGTTAAGTACCTGATGGAAGAGCCGAAACTCTATGCCTATAAGTCGCTCCTGGGAGAACTCAGATTCGAGACCCTGATTGCATCGGTTGTCAAGGATTACATTGCCCAGCATGGCGAGGAGAGCCTCAAGAACTTCAGCTGTTTTGACAACACCTATGATGAACTGGTAAAAATCGCTATTAGAAGAATCGTGCAGAGACAGTATTAATCAGACTTCCTCTCTCCCTCACAGAAAGGCTTCCCCACAAAGGAAGCTTTTTTTATGTCCTTTTGTGAGTGGATGCGACAGATTCTGAGGGGGTGCGCTCCCTTTGTCGCAATATGGGCTCCGTGTCGCAACAACTCTGAACGAAATACACGAAAAAACATTGTTACTGCCAGAAAACTCCTTAACTTTGCGTTCAGAAAACAATTAAAAAAGATAAGAGTTATGAAAAAGAATGTTTTATACGCAGTGATGATGACGATGGCGGTTCTGATGACCGCTTGTAGCAACGACGATGTCCCCGAGGTCGTACAGCCTACGCCGGAGAGGGGCGCGTCGAGATCGGATGCTCAGACAAAGACCGTGCTGGTGTATATGGCTGGCAAAAACGACCTGAATGATGCTGTAACCCCCGACCTGGACGAGATGAAGCTGGGTTCGAAGCAGCTGGGTGATAACGATAACCTGCTGGTGTTTGTTTGCCGCTACAAAGGCCAATCCACCGAGACTCCTTGGCTGGGAAGAATCAAGAACGGTGAGGTGATCGACTCACTGAGCATCAACGATTTGGGCATCGTCAGCAGCGATGATGAGAACCGCGCTTCGGATCCCGTCGTGATGGAGGGTGTGATGCGCTACGCTTTCAGTCACTATCCTGCCACAGCTGGCAACTACGGTCTGGTGCTCTGGGGACACGGCAGCGGCTGGCTGATGAAGGACGAGGTGACACCACGACGCACCAGCAGAGCCTTCGGTGTGGACTGGGGTAACAGCCAGAACTATCGTAACGGGCGCTGGATGAACATCACCACCATGAAGGGCATCCTCGACGGCATGCCTCACCTCAGGTTCATCATGGCCGACTGCTGTAACTTCATGTGCCTGGAGAACCTCTACGAGCTGCGCAACAACTGTGACTACATCATCGGTTCGCCTGCAGAGATTCCAGGTGATGGCGCTCCCTACGATCGGATTGTGCCGGATATGTTTGCCGACGGCCAGTTCTATACCAATATCATCGACAAGTACTATCAGAGCGAGAGAGGCTATCTCCCCCTGACAGCCGTACAGACCAGCGAGATGGAGCACGTGGCACAGGCCACCCGCCAGGCCCTGCAGGCTGTGAAAGCCATGATGAGCAGCGACTATGCCGACATGACGGGCATGATCCACTACCACCATACCGACAGCAGTAAGGATTTCTTACCAGAGTACAACATCTTCTACGATGCCGGTGATTTCTTCCTCGCCCACGCCCCTCAGGATGTATATCAGCAGTGGAAGCAGGTGCTCGACAAGGCCATCGTAGATCACCGCAATGCAACGAGATGGGCTACTGATAAGCCATGGAGCATGAAGTATAGCGACTTCACAGTGACCGACGCGAAGATGCACGGGGTGTCGATGTTCGTGGAGCAGAATCCTGCCAAGGACAGCTATGCCAAGTGGAATCAAGATATCAGGCAGACGGCATGGTATGCAGCAGTGAACTGAGAAAGGAAAACAAAAAACAGCTGGAAGTTTTGAACTTCCAGTTTTTTTGTTTATCTTTGCCACGAAAAAACTGATGTAGTATGCGGAGCTCCTTGTCGGCACGGCTCACCTATCGCATCATGGCGGTGGTTCTGGTGATGATGGTTGTCATTGCCGGTGTGGTACATTTCACCGTCAGGGAGTATATGCTCGATGAGGCCAAAGAGCGCTATCTGGGCTATCTGCTCGAGAATCATCAGGAAACTCGCCGCAAGCTGTCGGATGTCCATGTGGCTGCAGAGAATAATGTACATGACATTGAGCGCGACATTGACGATCCCGACAAGATGTTCGACCACATGGAACGTATTGTCAGGCAGAACCTGCCCATCGTCTGCTGCACCATGTTGTTCAAGCAAGACTATTATCCCAGCAAAGGCAGGGTATTCGTACCTTGTGCCAGAAAGGACGCGGCAGACAATATTATAGTTTCGAGGATTGACAGCACCTACAACAGCTACTTCTATGGTGAATGGTTCCAAGAGCAGATGAAGAATGACCAAAGTTGCTGGACAAAGCCCTACTTCGAGAGTCAGCAGTTTGCAGGCGGCCAGGAGCCTCGTCTGCTCGCCACCTATGTCGTTCCCATCCACGACCACGAAGGACACCCTGTGGCTTTGCTTGCTGCCGACCTGTCGCTAGAGTGGTTGAGAAACGAGCTCAAGGAGGACATCAAGGAGATTAACGATCAATACGAGAAAGGACACAAGCACCAATCCTACTTCTTTATCGTTGATCGGGAAGGCACTTACGTCATACATCCGAATAAGGAGCTCATGCTGAAACCTTTTGACGAGAAGGTTGGCAAAGCGATGTTGGCTCACCGAGGAACCTGTGTGACAGAGGTCGACGGTGTGAAGTCAAGGCTGTATTATCGTTCCTTCAAATACGTGAATTGGACGATGGTCATCGTGACACCTGAAGACGTGATTCTGGCTCATGCAAAGATACTGAACATCATTATCCTGCTGGTCATGCTGCTTGGTCTGTTGGCCATCTATCTTTTCTGCCGCCGACAAATCAAGGATATCGCTGATCCCTTTGCCTTGCAGAAGGCCTCACTCGAGCGCGAGCTGAAGATTGCCAATGGTATCCAGATGGCGATGCTGCCGAAGACACTCAATTCGCCTTCTGGAGCCGTCGACCTGTGTGCAGCACTGACGCCTGCACGCGATGTGGGTGGCGACCTTTACGACTTCTTCCTGCGCGACAACCGTCTCTTCTTCTGCATTGGCGACGTCAGTGGCAAGAGTGTGCCCGCAGCCCTGATGATGGCCGTGGTGCGCGCCATGTTCCGCAGTGAAACGCGCCGTACCGACAGTGCCGCTGCCATCGTCGACACGATGAACCGCAGCATCTGCGAGGAATCGACGGCTGGCTATTTCGTCACCATGTTCGTGGGCGTCCTCGACCTCGTCACGGGGCATCTCGACTACTGCAATGCCGGTCATGAAACGCCCATCGTTGCCGGACAACCGCTGAATATCAAGCCTAACCTGCCCGTAGGAGCCCTGTCGTATTGGAACTATGAGGGGCAGCAGACGCAACTGCAGGCTGGCGACATGTTATTCCTATATACCGATGGACTTAGCGAGGCAAAAAACACTGCAGACCAGCAGTTTGGCAGGAATCATGTGGCGCAGCTCGCCTGCGAGCACAGTAACGATACGGCACGGCAGCTGGTGGAATTCATGATGGATGAGGTAAAACGCCATGCGGGTGATGCCGAGCAGAGCGATGACATTACGCTGCTGGCCATCAGGTGGCAACCAGACCAAATCACGATGCAGGCTTCTATGGATGACATTAATCTTCTGGAGCCCTTCATTGCCCATGCTGCACAACAGGCAGGGATGGAGGAGAGGAATGCAAAACGTCTGCGCCTGGCTGTGGAGGAGGCTGTGGCCAATGTCATCAATCACGGGCAGGCTACCGTCATCACGCTCCAGGCAGCTGTGGAAGACAGCCAGCTGGTGCTGACCATCGATGACGACGGACAGCCCTTCGATCCTACCATCGACTCCACAACCGACTTCTCGGTGCCTGCAGACCAACGGCCTCCAGGTGGTCTGGGTATCATGTACCTTCACGAGATGACTGACGGGCTGGACTATCAGCGAGTGGACGGACACAACATCCTGAAGATCCGAAAAAACAAATAATCAAACAGTCAAATAATTATTGTTATGTTTAAAATCACACTTAGCGAACAAGCCGGCATTGAGAACCGGTCAGCAGTAAGACTCGTGGCAGCCCTTGTCGGCAACCTCGACAATGCTGCCAGTACAGAAGCAGCCCGAGGCTTCGAACCAGTGTTTGAACGTACAGACTGCGATGTCGTCATCGACTGTACGGAATTGAACTACATCTCCAGCAGTGGTTTGAGAATCCTACTCAACATTTACAAGCATATACACGGCTACGACCATTGGGTCATTCTGAAGGGGATGTCAGAGGACATCAAGGAGGTGCTTGGCCTGGGTGGTTTCTTACAGTTGTTCCATACAGAGGACTAATTATGCCTATGAACAAGGAAATCGAGCAATACCAGGAAGAGATAGAATCGTTAAAAAAGGAAGTGGAGCGGTTGAAAGACGAGTTGGTGCGTTTGCTAAGCCGCAATCTCGACCTGTCAGAACGGTTGGAATATGATGTAGAGTTGCGCCGACGTACTGAGGTGGCCCGTGAGATCATGGAGGGCAACATCGAACGTCAGCGTAATGCCGACCTCCGCGACGATGGGCAGCTGATGGCACTCATTGAAATGCGTGTGGAGAAAGAACGTCCGCACCTGAAACCGGATTTCGATGCAGCGGCGCTGGCAGAGATGCTGGGTGTGAGCCAGGCACGTTTGGTACAGCTGTTCCGTAACCAGACCATCCATCGCACGCCCGAGGCCTATATTGACAACCTGCGCACACTGGCAGCCCTCCGTCTGCTGCGTGACAAACCCAACTACACCATTGCAGTTGTCGCAGAGGAAGCTGGCTTCTCCAATGTCCGTACCCTGCAGCGACGCATCCAGGAAGCCATCGGCATGAGTCCCGTCGACTATCGTCTGATGCTCACCCGCGATTTGTAGTTCCCTGCCAGGGACGCAAGTGATGGATTGTTTATATCTCAGAGATGCCGCCTAGCGTGGGCTTGTTCAGATCCTTCTTCTTGGGATGGCCTGCGTACTTCAGTCCGCCGATACCCGTCACTTTGCCGTCGATAGATTCAGAGGCATAGCAGGAGATACTGCCTACGCCATGATTCCCCTGTCTGTCAGATAGTTAGGGGTGGTA
>CADBHI010000102.1 GCA_902794405.1 uncultured Prevotellaceae bacterium | reverse complement strand
CGACCACCCGGCGTAGCTGGTCGCAACAAACATCTAATACCACAAAAAACATTACAAAACTATGGCAAGAGACAACATTGCATTTCTGGTGAATCTCCGTAAGAACGAGAACACCGAGTCGAAGGGCTACGGCTGCCCTGACTGCCCTCGGCACCACGAGTTGCATGGGCCACGGGCCAATCACGCTTTGAGCGAACGAAACCTAACGGCTGAAAACTAACGGGCAGAGCTACAAGTAAAAAAAGTAAATCCCAAGGCATCATCGCGGTGCCTTGGGATTTTTTGTAAATGTTTGCGGTTACTTTGATATTGGTTTGATTGTCAGACGTCGCTCATAGCGGGTGGGCTTGACCTGATAGCCGGGCAGGACGTAGCAGGCCGTGCAGCCTACGCCAGTGGTGTTGTAGTCGAGGTTCAGGGTAACGCCGTCCTGCTGCTGGAGCTGGTAGGTATATACCGCCTTCGTCAGGTTGTCGGTGCTGTAGTGGTAGGCGTTGAAATTGAACGGCACGTCCATCGCAAAGCGCAGTCCCTGGCCAGAACCGTTGCTCATGTCGAGCCAGCGGTTGTCGCAGCGCAGACCGCAGTCCTGCGGAATGAGATAGGGCTCGAACATGTCGTCTACGGTTTTCTCATAGACACCGATGGCATAGCCGGTCTTGCGGTCGGGATAGTTCTCTTCTGGGCCGCGACCATACCACTTCACCTGCTGCATCTCGTCGCAGAGCGTCATCGTCAGTCCGATGCGTGGCAGAAGGGCGGGCATCTGTCCCTCGGGCTCCAGAATATGATGGAGGGCGATGGTGCCGTCGCCGTTGATGCGATACTCATAGACCTCTGAGAAGCCTGAATAGCGGAGGCCGGTGATGTAGGCATCGAGCGATGTATTGACGGGGGCACCGAACTGCGAGAACCAGCGCACATTGACATAGACCTGACCATTGGCCTCGAAGGCCTCGCAGGAGATGGGTATGCGGGTGATGGCGTTCAGGTTGTTGCTATAGAACTCGTTGGCTATCTGCGAACCGTTCCAAGCCTTGCGGTTGTTGTAGGCGATGTTCCACTGATCCCAGCCGTCGACCTCAAGTGCCAGCGGGGCACGCCACACGTTCATCTGGAGCGGCGACTTTAGCAGTTCCTTGCCAGCTTGCTTGATGCTGAAGAGCTGGCCGTCGGAGGTGAATGAGTAAGAGAAGCCGTCGCCGCTGACCGTGAAGGCTCCCGACGCTGACGCGCCGGGCACAGTGGCGGTGGTGCGGCTTAGGGTGGCCTTTCCGATGGTCTTGTCAGAAGGTATTGCCGACATGCGCCAAGGGAGTTCCAACTGATCCCAAGCCATGACGTGACCTTTCTTTGCCCAGACCTCGTCGGCCTTCAGACTGCTGGTTATCATCAGGCGGTATTCGCAGCCGGGATTGAGAACGGGACGGCTATAGGGTATTGTGATGACCTTCTTGGCCAATGGCTCCACATCAGGACTGAGTGTTCCCTGCTGCAGACAGACGCCGTCCTCGTAAAGTTCCCATTTCATGTCGTAATAAGAGGTGTTGAGGAAATGGTTCCTGTTCCATATCTCTACCGTACCGTCAGCAGCACTCAGTAACGTGCAGGATACGGGCTGGGCCGATTTCTTCATCTGATAGATTTCCGGCTGGACGGTTCTGTCGGGCCATATCGTGCCGTAGGTTCGTGCACCGATGCCGTAACTGAAATATTTACCCTCCTGCTGCTCCGTCTCAAAGTCGAGGTTCAGCAACTGGCCTGAGGCGTCGGCAATGACGACATTGTCCATCAGCGCATCGCAGACATATACGCGGGTGTCCTGTCCGTGGGTCTGCTCGTTGCGGCCGATGTTCACGGGGAAGGGCGCGTTGATGATGTTGCCCTGAGCCTCCATCTGGGCTACCTGGGTGTTGTCGATGCTTACCGTCATCTGACGGCCGTCGTAGCGGGCTTCCACATGGTGCCACTTGTTCTCCCAGTCGCTTGGCAGCGGAGCCGTGAGTTCATACTTGTGGTTCGAGGCCGCAGGCCTTCTGCCGAAGGGACGACCTTCGTTCTGTGCTGTCTCAGGAGCCTTGTCGGTGTTGATATAGAACATCAGCTGTTCCTTGCCCTTCTGCTCGACGCCGAACTGCCATTCGCCCTTGGTCACGAACGAGCCGCAGGAACTGATAAGCTTGCGGGGACAGACGTCGAAACTGATGGTGATGTTGCTGCCGGTAAGTTCCAGGCAGTCGTCACGATAGACCTCAACCCACTCGTCGTGTCCACTGAGGTCAATCACGTGATTCTTACGATTCCTCGTATCGTTCACCAGCTTGGCGTTGCCCATGATATGTGCCATCACCTGATGGCCCGATTTGTCGGTGAGTCTGCGGGCGGGCTGGGTAAGTCCTGGCGACACGAAGTCCCAGACAGCACCGCCAATGCTTCGCTCGTGGGTATAGATGGCACGCCACATCTCGTCGAACATACCACCGCCGTTGCCAGCCACCGATATGTATTCATCCATAAACGAGGGGCGCACGTCACCGTCGCCGTGACGACCTACCCTGAGGTCGAGGGCCAGCGGCGTTGGGTAGCGCGGACCGATGATGTCCTCGGCAGGATGGCTGTAGGCATTACCACCGTACATCCACCAGCGGGTGTGGTCGTATTTGCGGCCTTCGTCAATCACCTCACCAATGTTAGGACCTTCACCGCTCTCATTGCCAGCACTCCAGCAGTACCGCAGGCTGGTTACGGTCGCGCAGCACCATTCGGCGCACACGCTCCCTGTACATTGGTATGAAGCGTTTGTCGCCTGAAACCCATTCGGTGGCGTGGGCCTCTACGCCGGCCTCATCGATGATATACAGACCGTAGCGGGCGGCATATTCCAGATAGCGCGGAACGGGCGGATAGTGGCTGGTGCGCACGCCGTTGAAGCCAAACTGTTTCAGGATGGTCATATCCTTCTTGATGAGTTCGTCCGTGACGGCGTGGCCGTTGTCGGGGTCCTGCATGTGCGAGCACTGAGCATTGACCTTCAGGGGCTTGCCGTTCAGGTAGAACACATTGTCACGCATCTCGGTCTCCTTGAAGCCCACGTCCTGACGGGCATCCTCGGGCGTGCTTTCCGACAGGCGCTTGCCCGTTGTGGCATCCACGAGGTACATTTTGAGCTCGTACAGATTCGGTGTCTCGGCGGTCCATTTCAGGGGGTTGGTGATGTGCTTGTTCATGTTCAGCTTTAGTGTGGCGGTGCCAGCGGTGGCGTTGGCGAATGTAGCCGCCTGACTTTCCAATCGCACCACTTCCTTTCCGTCGGCACCAGTCAGCACGGCCTGAACCTTCAATGGTGTCTTCACCGGCTGCTCGTCATAGCTTCTGACGGTCACCTCGATGTTCAAGTCGGCATCGCGATAATCTTTGTCCAAGTCTGTTGTGACATACCAGTCGAACAGGCGGGTCTTCGGCGTGGCATAGAGATACACATCATCAAAGATACCGGCCAGACGCCAGTAGTCCTGTCCCTCGAGGTAAAAGCCGTCGCTGTATTTGATGACCTTCATGGCCAGCGTGTTGCGACCTTTCTTCAGATAGCGCGTAATGTTGTACTCGGCAGGCTCCTGGGCACCCTCATTGTAACCCACCTCCTGACCGTTGACCCACAAGAACGAGGCCGACGCTACCTTCTCGAAACGCAAAAACACTTCCTCACCGTTCCAGTCAGACGGGATGGTGAACGTGGTGCGATAGGCTCCCGTGGGGTTGTAGTCACGTGGCGTCATCGGCGGGTCTGCCTGGAACGGTGCGGCCACATTGCGGAACAGCGGGTCACCATAGCCTCTCATCTCCCAGTTCGACGGCACATCGATGGTCGCCCACTTCGAGTCGGAGAACTTTTCCTCAAAGAAGTTGGCTGGTATCTCCTGCGGCGTGTTACCATAGAAGAACTTCCACCGTCCGTTGAGCAGAACGTGATGCCCAGGAATGTAGTACGCGCGAGTTTCCTCCTGACCGTATTCAAACACGTCGAGATTCTCGATGTAATGATACAGGTCGTCAAACCCTCTTGTCTTCTCTGTCTGTGCCGATGCCGTCATCATGGCCGGTATCATCAGCAGTGTCGTGAATATCTTTTTCATAAGTTGATACGACTATATGTCGTTATTGTTTCTATTTGAACCATAATAAATTAAACTTTGTTGCAAAATTAGTGCTTTTTGGGCATAAATGATTAATTTTGTACCAAGTTTTGAGAATTATTAGGATTTATGGGTATGATTATAGAAGAATAATTGCTACCTTTGTTCCCAATTATTCTGATACTTTATGATTTAGGGTATGGCAAATGAACAATTTACGACGAAACACTATCTGAAGACGCTGGAGGACACCGTTCGCCAGCAGTGGAATCAGAAAGCGCTCTGCGACTACGGGGGCGACGCCTATACGTATGCCGATGTGGCAAAAAGCATCGAACAGTTTCGACTTTTTCTTGGCGAGGCAGGCATCACCAAGCGCAGCAAGGTTGCCATTTGTGCACGGAACTGTGCGCGCTGGGCCATGACGTTCTGGGACATCAATGTCAACGAATGCGTAGCGGTGCCCCTCCTGGCCGATTTTCATCCCAATGGCATCAGCACCTTCACGCACCACTCCGACAGCGTGCTGCTGTTCACCGACAAAGAGATATGGGAAAAGCTGAATCCCGGACAAATGCCCAACCTGCGGGCGGCCATCAATGTGAAGGACCGCACGATGCTCTGGCACCGCGACGAACTGGTGGCCGAGGCCTGGGAGAACCGCGAGAGAGCTTTTGCACGCAAGCATCCAGCAGGCCTGATGAAGGAGCAGATTTCCTATCCCTCGGGCAATATGGACAAGCTGGCCATCATCAACTACACCTCTGGAACCACTGGCAATCCCAAGGGCGTGATGCTGACCTACGGCGCCATTTCAGACACCGATGCGTTCGCCAACAGCCATTTCCCAAATGAGCCCGGCGAGACCATCGTCTCGATGCTCCCCATGGCCCACATGTATGGACTGGCCATCGAGTTCATCCATCCTAACGTCGACGGCGTAACGGTATGGTTCCTTGGCAAGACGCCCTCGCCCTCGACGCTGCTGAAAGCCATGCAGGAGGTGAAGCCCTACATGGTGGTCACAGTGCCATTAGTGATGGAAAAGGTGTACGCCAATTCCATCAAGCCCGCCCTCGACAAGATGAAATGGCTGACGGTCATACCCCAGGCCCGCAAGGCCATCTACAAGCTCGTTCGAAAGAAGGTATTAGCAGCCTTTGGCGGTCAGGTGCGCGGCTTTATTATGGGCGGCGCAGCCCTGAAGCCCGAAGTGGAGGACTGTTTCACCAAGATCCGCCTGCCTTATACCGTGGGCTACGGCATGACGGAAGCCTGCCCGCTGTTAGGCTGGGAGTGGTGTACGGAGTTCGTGCCAGGTTCCTGTGGCAAGCCCGTCCACGACCTTCGCATCAATTCCGAAGACCCCAGGAACGTTCCGGGGGAGATTCAGGTAAGGGGCGCCAACCTGACCGTAGGCTATTACAAGAATCCTGAAGCCAACGCCGCCGCGTTTACCGACGACGGATGGTTCCGCACGGGCGACCTGGGCTTGTTGGACGAAAACAACAACATCTTCATCCGTGGTCGCATCAAGTCGATGATCCTCAACTCTTCCGGTCAGAACATCTACCCAGAGGAGTTGGAGGCCGTGCTTTCCGGCTGTCCCTACGTGAGCGAATCGCTGGTTGTGGAGCGTAAAGGGAGGCTGGTTGCGCTGGTTTATCCTGAGATACCCGACGACTGGGACGCGAGCAAACGTTCGGAGATACCCGAGCTTATTCGCGCCACCGCCAACAAATCGCTGCCCGTCTACAGCAAGATCAACGAAGTGGTATTTGTGGACAAGCCTTTCGAAAAGACGCCTAAAATGAGCATCAAGCGATACCTATATTAAATCTGCAGAATCAGAATCTAGTAATGATCAGCTATGAATAAAGCCCTTGGCTTTTAGCCATTGAATCATCTGGGTGCTCCAGTTCTCTGTGGTTGTCCCGCCTGTTTGTGGCATCAGTTCGTAGGGGCCTTTGCCATCGCCATACAAGTGTAATTCGGCGTTGGCCCCTGCTTTCTTCCATTCCATAAACAATGCCACAAGACCAGCAGCCACATTAGGATGGTCTACTCTGGACATAATCAGCAATGGCGGCGCATCGACAGGTACAGTCACCGGCATTAATGAAGGGCCGAAATTGGTGCAAAGGAAATCGGGACGCTCAATAGCCTCTGCCGACATTGTGGCTGCTATAGCAACGCCGCCTCCAGCCGAAAAGCCCAGGAAACCGATTTTATCCTTCTGGATATGCCACTCGTCAGCATGTTCCCTCACCATACGGATGGCAGCCTGAGCATCCTTTGCCGCCAGACAGATGATGGAATCGCCATAGGCAAAGTGCATTGGATTGGCATCGGCCTGAGGGAAGTGTTCCGGATGCGTCACGTCTACCATCGGAGGCATCTGCATTCCCTGTGGCATCTGTCCCCCACCCTTATTCAGATGATAACGCAGGCCTATAGCGGCAATACCACGTTCATTGAGGAATGCAGCCATCTTGACAACATCGCTCTCCCACGACAGCCACCTCATGGCTCCACCAGGACACAACACCACGGCACACCCATTAGCCAATTCCTGTTTGGGTAAATAGACCTCAATGAGAGGCCTTTCCTTCTTGTCCATCGAACTGTTGCCAGTAGGAAGGAAATACTGTGTCTGTGCAGATATCGTCATGGGCACTGATAGCAAGCAGAAAAGTACAAATTGCTTCATTTTAACTCCTAAATTTATATAGTTTCTGATTAATGCCATAAGATTATCGTGAGGCAGGAAGCCGGAGGCCAAAGAAGGTGCGGATGCGCCACTTGGTGTTGTGGAGTGCAAGGCTCTCCTTGTGGCCGATGTTGGTGAAATTATATACCATCGAGATGCCGAGGAACTTGTTGCCCCACTGTCGGATGATGGCACCACGCCCCGTGATGATGACCTCGGGGAAGTGGTAATGAAGGGGTACCTCCGTATCGCCAAAATTCATCGACGTGTTGCTATAGACAACGAACGTAGGCAGGGCAGACAGATGGAGCAGCCAACCCTGAGTTGGCACATAGTTGTAGCCATAGCCACCGCCGAGTGCTAAGTTCGTCATCTTCAGTTCCATCTTCTGATCCCAGTCGAGGGTGGCATGCTGACCCATGCCCGAGGCTGCCAAGAGGAAGCTGCCGGCAGAGCGTCGCTGGATGTAACTCTGTGAGAAGGCGGCGGGATAGGAGAATCGCCGACTGTTGAAGACATAGAAGGCGTTGAGGTTGAGGGTCTTCACCGACAGCAAGCCATCGGGTAGTTCTATACGTTCCATACCTTCGTGATCATGCCAGCCCGTGAAGTTCTTGGCATTCTGATAGATGACGTCGAAGCCAAAGCGTCTGCCGTAGCTATTGAAGTTCAGTTCGTAGTCGCGGTACTTACCCATCAGCTTGGCGGGATTGAGTGACGCATTGAAGGAAAGACCGAGGTAGCTGACACCCACACTGAGTGTCGCCTTCCTGTTGGCTTCCATCTCTGACTTGAAGTGTCGTCCGTTCTCTATTCCTTCAGCCTCAATTTTCGATCCCGACACGTTGAACCGTGCTGCGATAGTCCACTTCGTCTGGGGGCGCACAATGTAGGCAGTATCCATACCGCTTTTATAATAGCGGAGACTCAGCATGCTGTCCACACGCTGAAACAGCGACTGCTTCTTCTCCTGTGCACAGGCCTGTTGAAGGGCCAGTAGCGTTAGCAAACAGATGGCGGCTCGTTTCATATTCAGGTGCCAAAGTTACGGAAAAAAACCGAAAGCGCAAAACTTTCGGTCTTTTTCTTATTTGTAGAGGGGTGTTACTCGTTGTCCCAAGTCGGTTTCTCGTCCCAGGTGTTGCGGAGGGAGCGGGAATAGGTTGTACCTTGGTTTGGAGTACCTGCTGTCAAGTTCTGCAGCTTTACCTTGATGACGTTTAAGTCGGGCTTATTGTATTCTTTCTTTGTGTTCATTTTCAATCCGTTTTATTTGTTCATCACTTTCTTGCCATCTTTGATGTAGATGCCCTTGGTGGCAGGGGCAGTCAACTGGCGGCCTTGCAGGTCGAAGTAGCGGCTTGAACCGTCGGCTTCGATGGTCTGTATGAGGGGAAGAATGCCGTTGGCATCGTTGCTGAAGAACTCGTTTTCGAACTCGCCACTGGGGAACTCTTCAATCTCGCCTGTTTCGTCATCGTCGTTACCTGTGTAGGTATACATCGTCTTGAAGGTCTTGTTTCCTAAATCATCTGCTGCCTTGAAGAAAGCGCGGAACGTGCCAATCCAGCACCATTTCGGACCGTGACTGGTGACACGATAACGCTCCCATCGACCATCGCTCTGAATACCAAATATGTTCATTGACTCAGCCTCGTCATCGTAGATTCTGGTGTAGGTTCCCTTCCACACACCAGCCTCCTTGGGATTTTTGGGGTTGTCGATGACGCTCTTGTAATTGTATACAACTCTCTCACTGGTCTGTGACGTAATCATCACATCAGCGGCATCGAGTTTGACGGTACCGAAGTTAACCACTACAAGGTAGGCTCGTCCGGCGGTGGCAAAGTCAAATTCGTTGGTAAAGATGAACTGATTGTAGTAGTCGTCGGCGTAGTACAAGCTGTAGAGGCTTATCTGTCCGCTTTCCACGTATCTGTTGAACTGCATGTTGTAGGGCAGGCAGATGGTATATGCCTTCGGACTCCATGTGCCGTCGCCGTTGTTCTTGGCCGACAGCACTCGATCGTACTTCACATTCACCGTCTGTCCGTCGTACTGTTGCAGCACGGCGCTGTTGTCCTGACCGTCGTAGATGGCAATCTCTTCCAGCGGAGTACGGAAGCCCAGGAAATCGTCGACAGCTGCTGAGCTGCCTGTGAACTTAAACTGGTAAACGCCTCAGCAAACCATCCGTAAGGCATCTTCGTCCCGTCGTTGAAACGCTCGTCCATCTGCTCAGCAGCAATGGACTGTGCCCGCATGCTTGCTCCCGTCAAAAGGAGCAGCATGGAAAGAAGTAATTTTTGTATCATGATATTTTGTGTTAGAATTTACATTTCTTTTCGCCTGCAAAAGTATTACAGAAATATGAACCGCCCACTAACAATTTGGGTATATTTTATGACAAAAAGTCGCTTTTCTTTTGCAGAATCACCAAAAAACTGTAATTTTGCAGACAAAATGCACTTTGTGCATGCCAACATAGTAATTCTACGATCATGCCGATCTCTAAAGAACTGCTGTTACAGTCTGTTGAGCAAACCGACATCCTGATTGTGAGGGAGATGCCAAGCTTCTTTGGCTATCACGAAGATTTCGTGTTCCCACACATCATCCTGACACTCATCTTGAGCGGCAGCGCACGAGCCATGTACGACATGCGGGTCATCACCCATCGCAAGAACGACCTGAGCATCATTCTTCCGGGACATATTATGCACCCAATGGATTGCAGCGACGACTTCACCTACGCCCTGCTGTTCATCTCGCCAAAGATGCTCTACGACCTGCGTTTCCACACCTTCAGCCACGATCACGAGAAGTTCAACTATGCACCCATCTGTTCGCTGACCGACGAACAGGCCGCACACCTGCTCAGCATCGTGGATCAGCTCGACATCATTGCCAATCACACCGACCAGGAACTGCCCCACCGCTATCAGACTCTGTTGGCACAACTTGCCGTGGGCTATGAGTTCCTGAATTACTACCGCCGCGACCAGGACAGGCAGTGGGCCGCAAACCGCCAATCCCACATCTTCAACCAATTCTGCGACCTGGTAGTAAAACACTACCGGGAATCGCGAGAGATGAAGTACTATGCCGATTTGATGAGCCTCACCCCCAAACATCTCAGCAAAGTCATCCGCGCCGCCGCTGGCATCTCACCAACGGAATGGATTGAGCAGTACGTGACGGCTCAGGCCAAGCGGCTCATCGAAGCCCGTACCACACAGACTTTTCAGGAAACAGCCTATATGCTTGGCTTCACCGAACCAACTTCCTTCTACCGATATTTCAAGCGCATCACCGGCATGACGGCAAAACAATACCGCGATAGTAGGTTGAACAAAACAACAGAAAGGACACGTTAGGTATGAATGGATTCATTTATCATTTCGTCGCATTCCTGACAGTAGCCATCTGGGGCAGTACTTTTGTGTTTACCAAAATATTGCTTCAGAACGGTCTTTCGCCAGCCCAGATCTTTACCCTCCGCTTCATCATTGCCTATGGGCTGATGGTGACGGGATGTCTGTTGACGGGAAAGCGATTCAAGCTGTTCTCCGACTCATGGGTCGACGAGTTCAAGATGCTGCTGCTGGGCATCACCGGCGGTTCTGTGTATTTCCTCACGGAAAACGCATCGATGCTCTATACCACAGCCACCAACACGTCGCTCATCGTGTGTACCTGTCCGCTGTTTGCCATGATGCTCGTCGCCGTCATCTACCGTCACACAGAGCATATCAGCAAGATTCAGGCCGTAGGCTCGGTGATTGCCTGTATAGGAATGGCAGTGGTGGTGCTCAACGGACATTTTGTGCTTCACTTGTCACCATTGGGCGACCTGTTAGCGTTTGGGGCCTGTCTGTGCTGGGCTTTCTATTCACTCCTGATGAAATCGGCCCACCAGCGCTACAACACGCTTTTCATCACTCGCAAGGTGTTCTTCTATGGTTTGCTCACCATTATACCTTATTTTATAGTCAAGCCCGGATTCCCGCCGATGGAGGTCCTCCTGAGTCATAACGTGCTGTGGAACCTGCTGTTCCTGAGCGTCATAGCCTCCATGTTGTGTTACATCACGTGGAACTGGGTAATTGGCAAGTTAGGAGCCGTCGTAGCCACCAACTGGGTGTACTTCAATCCCATCACCACCATCCTCTTTGCCTGGTGGCTGCTCGACGAGAAAATCACCATTTGGTTCCTGCTCGGCAGTCTCCTCATCATCATCGGCATGCTGCTTTCTGAGAGGAAAGGCAGTGATACTCGGACTCAAACTTCAAAAGATATTATTAAGAGAACATGACACGCAACATGAACGCTCAACAGATTATTGAATACATGGAGTCGCAGCGCAACGAAGAGCAGCGACGGGTGCTGATGGGATTCTTTAAGACGGGCCCGGGCGAATATGGCTTTGGCGACGAGTTCTTAGGACTGAAGGTGCCGCAGACACGGGAGGTGGTCAACAGCGTGGGGCAGGAGTTCCCCTTAGACGAAGTCCCTACCCTACTCGCCAACCGCTGGCATGAAGTGCGGCTCTGCGGCTTCCTGATTCTCGTGGCGAAGTTCGAGAAGCTGGCCACTAAACGGTTGGTCAGCAATGCCGATGCCATCCGTCAGCGCGACGAGATCCTGACAATGTACCTGCAATATGCCGAGCAGGCCAACAACTGGGACCTGGTAGACCTCTCCGTGCCTAAGATTCTCGGCCACTGGCTCCTGCTGCCCTCAAACTTAGGCGACAACGACTATAAGATAAAGCTGTTGGACGAGCTCGCCGCCAGTCCATGCCTGTGGAAGCAGCGCATGAGCATCGTATGCACCTGGAAGACCTCACAGCAGGGCGCCCCGTCATGGTGTCTTCGCTATGCAGAGATTCACCTGCACCACCCTCATGATCTCATGCACAAGGCCGTAGGCTGGATGCTCCGCGAGATGGGCAAGCGTGTCTCCATGGACCTTCTGCGTGACTTTCTCCGCCAGCATGCTCACGAAATGCCGCGCACCATGCTGCGCTACGCCATAGAAAAGATGGCGGAGCCGGAACGCAAGCAGTGGATGAGCGCTTGAGACTATCTCCCCACAGCCTCAGGCGTCCAGCTCCTGAAGAATCGCAACACCTTCTCCTGATTGTAGCCCTGACCCTCTTCAAGGAAACTCGAATCCTGAATGTGGATGACCCTACCCTCTCCGTCCAGAACGACGAATACCGGGAAGCCGAACCGGCCACAGTTCTCTAAACGCTGCATCAGCGCTGCGGCCTGCTTTGCCTTCTCCTCTCCACCCGACTTCTTGGGGTTATAGTTCACGTGGATATACTCAAAGTTATCGCTGATCACCTTGCCGATGGCGGCGTCGTTGGCAATGAAGTCGGCAAAGCGGAGGCACCAGATGCACCAGTTGCCACCCACCTGACAGACCACGAACTTACCCTCAGTCTTAGCCTTGGCAAGTGCCTGGTCAATCTGTTCCAGGGGGTTGATGTCCTCATTATAAACCTTCTTCAGCGGTGCCTGCTCCTTTGTGTCAGTCGTCACGGCCTTCCCCGCCTCTTTCCAGGCAATGATACCACCTTTCAGGTTCACGCACTGATAGCCTTCAGCAGCCAGTCTGCCGGCAGCATTGGCAGAGCGGCGACCACTACGGCAGTAGACGGCAATCTTCTTGTCGGCAGGCAGTGCCGCCTTAGCCTTCTCTATGAAGTCGCTCTGTCCCTGGTCAATCAGCATGGCTCCCGCAATATGTCCCTCGGCATATTCGCTGGCGCTACGCACGTCGAGCAGTACCACACCCGGATTCCCAATCAGTTCAGAGAATCCCTCAACATCCACGTTCTCAAAGTTTTGCTGTCCGCAGGCAGTTGTCAGCCCTAATGTGGCCAGCAGGCAAGTCAAAATCTTCTTCATCATCCAATCGTTATTTAGTTCGTATATCTTCAAAACACGTTGCAAAAGTACAAAAAAGAATTCTAAAATGCAAGCAAAAAATCTGCAACCTCCAACAGAGATTGCAGATTTTCTCTTTTAGTGTCCCCTCATCATCCCCCCAAGGGGGGACAGAGGGGGGCTCTTACTCCGCCTGCTTAATCAGAATCTGACGGATGGGAGTGCGCTCCTGGTAGGTCACGTCCTTGCCATCGATGGTCTTGTGCTTCACCTCCACGTAGTCGTTCATCTCAAACGTGGTGATGGCCTTCAGCGCCTTCTTGGTTAGCTTGTCGTCCTCGTCGCCAGCGCCCTCGGGCAGGAAGTTGATCTTCACGCCCTTGATCATCTCGTTGGGGTTGAAGCCAGCGATGGTGGCGGCGCCCTGACCGGTGATGCCAGGCGAGAAGGTGCCCAGTCCGTCGAGCTTCACGGGAACGCCCTGTGTCATCATCTCACGCAGACAGCTGATGATGTTCTGCAGCACCAGCACTGCCAGGTCGTACTTC
>CADBHI010000101.1 GCA_902794405.1 uncultured Prevotellaceae bacterium | reverse complement strand
GGGCGTGAGAAGCTGCTGATGCCCGAATATGGACGTGAGATACAGAAGATGGTGGACTACGCCATTGAACTTCCTACCAAGGAGGAACGGCTCAGTTGTGCCAAGAGTATTGTGAAGATGATGCTCACCAAGGTGCCTCAGATCCGTTCGAACGCAGGTTATGAGCAGACGCTCTGGGACCACCTGTACCTGATGTCGGACAAGCGTTTGGACATTGACTGGCCCTTCGACGTGAGTGGAGCTGAGAAGTTTCACTCGAAACCAGCCTCCATCCCGTTGCCTCAGAACCGTATCAGGCTTCGCCACTACGGCAAGCTTGTGGAGGAACTACTTGAGAAGCTGAAGGAAATGTCTAACGGCCCGGAGCGCGACGAGCTGGTTCGCCAGACGGCCAACCAGATGAAGCGTGACCTGATGACGTGGGGTCACGGTTCTGCCGACGACGAGAAGGTGGTCGACGATATTGCCCGCCTTACTGACGGTATTATTCAGCTGGATCTTGGCCAGTTCAGGTTCGACAAAGTAACAGCTATTACTCCTGACGAGGGCAAAAGATCCCGTCGCAGAAAATAAGTGAACTATGGCTTCATTCAAGATAGAAGGCGGTTATCAGCTGAGCGGAACCATTACCCCGCAAGGTGCCAAGAACGAAGCATTGCAGGTGATCTGTGCGTCGTTGCTGACGAAGGAGCCTGTCACTATCAGCAATATCCCTGACATTCGCGACGTCAACAACCTGATACAGTTACTGCGCGACATTGGGGTGCAGGTGGAAGGTGGACGTCAGAATGAGGAACGCACCTATACCTTCTGTGCCGCATCGTTGAACATGGAATATCTGCAGAGCGACGAGTTTGTCCACAAGTGTGCCGAGCTTCGTGGTTCTGTGCTGATGATAGGCCCGTTGTTGGCTCGTATGGGCAAGGCAGTCATTACCAAGCCTGGCGGCGACAAGATAGGCCGTCGCAGGTTAGACACCCACTTCCTCGGCTTTAAGTGTTTAGGTGCGAAGTTCCACCATGTGGCCGAGCGTGCTGTCTACGAGATTGACGCCAAGCAGCTGAAAGGCACCTACATGCTCCTTGATGAAGCCTCGGTCACAGGTACGGCCAACATTGTGATGGCCGCCGTCATGGCCAAGGGCACTACCACTATCTATAATGCTGCCTGCGAACCCTATATCCAGCAATTGTGCAGGATGCTGAACCGTATGGGAGCCAACATCAGCGGCATCGGTTCCAATCTGCTGACCATTGTGGGTGTCGACGAGCTGCATGGCACTACCCATCGTCTTCTGCCCGATATGATTGAGGTAGGCTCCTTCATTGGCATGGCCGCTATGGTGGGCAACGGCATCCGTATCAAGAATGTGTCGGTTGCCGACCTTGGCATCATTCCTGATACCTTCCGTCGTATAGGCGTCAAGGTCGATATCGATGGCGACGACCTCTTTATTCCCTGCCAGAAGCACTACGTCGTCGACTCCTTTATTGACGGCACCATCATGACCCTTGCCGATGCTCCCTGGCCAGGTCTTACACCCGACCTTTTGTCAGTACTCATCGTCGTGGCTACTCAGGCCCGTGGCTCGGTACTGTTCCATCAGAAGATGTTCGAGAGCCGTCTGTTCTTTGTCGACAAGCTCATCGACATGGGAGCTCAGATTATTCTGTGCGACCCTCATCGTGCCGTTGTCGTGGGTCACGATCGCAAGCTGACGCTCCGTGCACAGCGCATGTCAAGTCCTGATATCCGTGCCGGTATTGCCTTGCTGATTGCGGCCATGAGTGCCCGTGGAGTCAGTATCATTAGTAATATTGAGCAGATAGACCGCGGCTACGAGAACATCGAGGCTCGTCTGAATGCGCTTGGCGCCCACATAGAACGTATATGATTAATAAGGAGGATGTTTTCCAGATAGGCCGATTGGGGAAGGCTCACGGCGTGAAGGGCGAGATAACGATGCAGGTCGACGACGATGTGTTTGACCGCGTCGATGCCGAATATCTTGTGCTCGAGATTGACGGTATTCTGGTACCTTTCTTTATGGAAGAATACCGTTTCCGCTCCGATACTGTGGCGTTGGTGAAGTTCTGTGATATCGACACCCAGCAACGTGCACAGGAGCTGACGGGTTGCGATGTTTATTTCCCAAGGGCTTTAGCCGATGATGACGATGAAGCCCTGTCTTTTTCCATGTTGGTAGGATTCGACCTGATCAATGCTGCTACGAATCTGTCCGTCGGACGTATTGACAGCATCGACGACTCAACGGCCAACGTGCTGTTCTGTCTTGACAATGGCCTGCTGTTGCCTGCCAACGACGATTTGCTTGAGCGCATTGACGTCAAGCAAAGACAAATCGTGATGAATATTCCTGAAGGATTGCTGGACTTAAACGTCTGACAGCTGTTTCCTGAAACAACGATGGCGGCGGACTATCTGACTGTCAAGATACTGCCATTGTGCCAATACGGCTTCGTTGCTCTCCATCTGAGGCCCTGTAACGGCCCAGCGGAAGTGATAGCGCTGGAACTGCTGAATCAGGTCGTCGAATATCAGGGCGTTGGCACCCTTGGCACGGTATTCGGGCAGTACACCAATGAGCAGCAAGTCAACGGTATCGGTGTTGTGACGCTTCAGCACCTGCAGTATGTGCCACCAGCCAAAAGGCCAGAACTTGCCGTTACGGCAATGCTGAAGGGCCTGGCTCATCGATGAGAAGGTAATGCCGAAGCCTATCATCTGGTCGCCGTCCATGATGGCTGTTACAAGGTTCAGATCGGCTATCTTGATGTAGTCGTTTACAAGCTTGTCTACCTGCTTCGACGACAGTTCGCTAAAGCCATACAGGTCCTTGTAGGTGGCGTTCAACAAGTGGAACACCTCGCGCCCCTTCCCCTCGTCCAACAGTTCCTTACGCGTGAACTTATGAACTCTCAGGCCGTAGCGTTTCTTCACCATTTCGGCAATCTTGTGGAACTTATAGCTATCGTCCTCAGGCACTTTGACCTTAAGCTCCACGTAGTCGTTGTCCTTTTGCAGGCCACCATAGCGGGCTATGTGGTCGGCATAATAGGGATAGTTGTAATTCACATACATGGTCGACAATTCGTCAAAGCCATCTACCAGCATTCCCTCGCGGTCTGTGTCGATAAAGCCCAAGGGGCCTGCCATCTCAGTCATTCCCCTCTCACGTCCCCATTTCTCAACGGTACTGAGCAATGCCTGGCTCACTTCCGTGTCATCGATGAAGTCAAGCCATCCGAAGCGAACCTGATGGCATTGCCATCGTTCGTTGGCACGATGGTTGATGATGGCGGCAACACGGCCTGCTAATTTTCCGTCCTTGTAGGCTAAGAAGTAGTCGGCCTCACAACATTCGAACGATGGATTCTTGTCTCGACGTAGCGTAGCCATCTCGTCGAAAAACAAATACGGAACGGCCTGCTCGCAATTGCGGTAGAGATCATAGAAGAACTGGATGAAGGTTTTCAGTTCCCGTTTCGTTGATACTTTTCGTATTTCAACCATTGTTTTTGGAATTGCGCGGCAAAATTACAAAATAATTATGAATTATCCGTTGACTATTACCTATTTTTTTGTAATTTTGTGCCCATGAAAATGATTATCGCCATTTTGATGCTCTCTGCCAGCATCCGTCTGAACGCACAGACGGTGGCTGACGTTGGCCAATATGTGCCTTTGGCAGCAACGGTAGGACTTGGTTTCTGCAACGTGGAAGCACGTCATTGTCTGCGTGAACGGGTGGCATTGACGGCAACCTCGTTTGCTGCCTTGACGGCAGTAGCGGGAGGGCTGAAGCTGATAGTCAGCGAACGGCGTCCTGACGATAGCGACAACCGTTCGTTTCCCTCAGGCCATTCTGCCCGTGCCTTTGCTGGTGCCGAGTTGGTTCGTTCGGAGTACGGATGGGGATGGGGGATAGGCGCCTACGCTTTGGCCACAGGAGTTGGCGTGCTTCGCATTACTGGCGACCATCATTACACCCACGATGTGATTGGCGGAGCAGCCATTGGCGTGCTCTCTTCACGTCTGGCCTACTGGCTCTTGCCATTGGAACGCAGGCTTTTCGGGTGGGACAAGAACGATTTCATAGTCACGGCCCTGCCCGCTTTCAGCAACCGTTCCTGTGCCCTGGCTCTTTCTGTATCATGGAAGTAAATGTTTTAAGCCTCGGTTTTGGATTATTTGAAGATTATTCGTACCTTTGCAACGGAATTTCAGAAACCATCAAGAAATAAAGAATATGCGTTACACAGAACTTGGCAAAACGGGAATGAAGATTTCCCATCTGAGCTTTGGCGCTTCGTCGCTGGGCTCCGTCTTCCGTGAGACCAACGAGAAAGAGAGTTTTGAGGCTGTTGAGGTGGCCATCGAGGGTGGCATCAACTTCATCGACGTGAGTCCCTATTATGGCCATTACAAGGCTGAAACGGTATTGGGTAAGGCCCTGCGCAACATCCCACGTGACAAATACTTCCTGAGTACCAAGGTAGGCCGTTATGGCAAGGACGGGGTGAACACATGGGATTATAGTGCCCGCCGCGTTACCGACAGTGTCTACGAGAGCATGGAGCGCCTCGGCATCGACTTTATCGACCTCATCAATGTTCACGACATTGAGTTCCAGGCTGCTCTGCCGGGTGGACTGCAGTTGGTGGTCGACGAGACGCTGCCCGCCCTGGTAGAGTTGCGAGAGAAGGGTGTCGTAGGACATGTCGGCATCACAGACCTGCAGCTGAACAATCTGAAGTGGGTCATAGAGCATTGCGAGAAGGGCACCGTGGAGAGCATCCTCAATTTCTGCCACTACACGCTGAACGACAATGCGCTGGAAGACTATCTCGATTTCTTTGAGCAGCAGGGGGTTGGCGTTATCAATGCCTCGCCATTGTCCATGGGACTCCTGAGCCAGCGTGGCGTACCTGCCTGGCATCCTGCTCCCAAGCCATTGGTTAATGCCTGTCAGAAGGCTGCAGAGTATTGCAGTCAGAAAGGCTATCCTATTGAGAAGCTGGCTGTCCAATACTCGGTAAGCTGTGAGCGCATAGCCTCAACCCTGTTCTCATCGGCCAATCCTGCCAATGTGAAGCGTAACATTGAGTGGGCCAACGAGGAACCCGACTGGGAGCTGGTTCGTGAGGTGAAGGAAATTATTGGTGATCAACAGCGGGTGACATGGGCAAACTCATAATCGACGCACATAGCCATTTATGGCTGAAGCAGGACACAACGGTAGATGGCCATCGTATCCTGTCGTTAAAGAACGGACGCAGCATCTTCATGGACGAAGAGGTGCAGATGCTCCCTCCGTTTATGATTGACGGCCAGAATACTGCCGAGGTCTTCCTCTCCAATATGAATTATGCCCAGGTCGGTGCTGCCGTCGTGGTGCAGGAGGTCATCGACGGCTGTCAGAACGAATATCTTTCGCAGGTGCAGAAGCAATATCCCGACCGCTTCTTCTGTATGGGTATGGCGTGGAATGTGGAGGAGGCGCAAGCCGTTGCCGATGCTGGATTGAAGGGCATAGCCTTCCCTGGTCATCGCATGCATGAGCCTTTGCAGGCGCTGATGCCTGTATTCAAGCTGATGGAGGAGCGTGGCATGATTCTGTCGATGTGCCTGGCCGACGATGAGGCTCAGGTGGCCCAGATGGCTGAGGTCATTCAGGAGTGTCCGCAGCTGAAGGTGGCCATTGGCCATTTCGGCATGCCGACTACAGCGTCGTTCCGCAGTCAGGTGCTCCTTGCGCGTCAGGGCGACCATGTCATGATCGAGTCGGGTGGCATCACCTGGCTCTATAACCCGGAGTTCTATCCCTTCCCCACAGCCGTCCGCCGCATTCGCGAAGCAGCCGACTGGGTGGGCATAGAACGGCTGATGTGGGGCTCTGACTATCCCCGCACCATCACCGCCATTACTTACCGCATGAGCTACGACTTTGTAGAGAAGTCCAGCGAACTGTCCAGTCGTGAGAAGTCGCTCTTCCTGGGCGAGAATGCCTACAGGTTCTATGGCTTCAAGAATTTACCAGAATTACCGTACATTAAAAATATGTCAGAATGAAAGCAATACAAATCACGCATCAGCAAGAGCTGAACATTGTAGAATTAGAAAAGCCCCAGGCTCCCAGCCTGGGCGAAGTGCTGCTGAAGCTCTGTTATGTAGGCTTCTGCGGCTCAGACATCAATACTTTCATGGGCCGCAATACGATGGCCCTTAATCCCGTCATTCCTGGCCATGAGGTGGGTGCCGTCATCGAGGCTGTGGGAGCTGGCGTTCCAGAGAACCTGAAGCCGGGCATGGTGGTTACCTGCAATCCCTATACCAACTGCGGCAAGTGTGCATCGTGCCGTAACAACCGCGTCAACGCCTGTGAACACAACGAGACGCTGGGCGTACAGCGCAATGGCGCTATGCAGGAGTTCATCGTGCTGCCTTGGCAAAAGGTAATCCCTGCCGGCACACTCGATACGAAGACCAGCGCGCTGGTAGAGCCGATGAGTGTGGGCTTCCACGCTGTCAGCCGTGCCCAGGTTACCGATATTGACGTGGTGATGGTTATTGGTTGTGGCATGGTGGGTATGGGAGCCATTGTCCGCGCTGCCCTGCGTGGCGCTACCGTCATTGCTGCCGATATCGACGACGAGAAGCTGGCATTGGCCAAGACAATGGGTGCTGTCTATACGGTGAATACCAAGACTGAGGATGCCCACCAGCGTCTACAGGAAATAACCAACGGCTTTGGCCCTGATGTGGTCATCGAGGCTGTGGGTAGCGTTCCTACCTATCAGATGGCTATCAACGAGGTGGCCTTCACGGGCCGTGTGGCCTGCATCGGCTATGCCAAGAGCGAGGTGTCGCTACAGACCAAGTATTTCGTGCAGAAGGAGCTCGATATCCGAGGCTCGCGCAACGCCCAGCCCTCCGACTTCCGTGCCGTCATCCATTATTTGGAGAACAACGACTGTCCCATCGATACGCTCATCACCAAGGTCATCCGTCCTGAGCAGGCACTCGACACCATGCGCTGGTGGAGCGAGAATCCTGGCAAGGTGTTCCGTATCCTCGTGGAGTTCTAAATATTAAATAGGTGGGAAATCAGTATCTTCACACCAATGAAGATCAGCACTATACCGCCTACGAGCTCTGGTTTCAGTCGCTGGGCAACGACCCTGCCTAAGCGTACGCCCAACCAATAGCCAAGCACACTTAAAATGGCTGACGTTATCCCAATCATCCAAAGGGGTAGCGTCAGCATTCTTATATGGGTAAAGCCCAGACAGGCCATAGAAATGCCGACGGCAAGTGCATCAATACTCGTGGCGACTGCCAATATCAGCTGAACCTTGAGTCTCAGGGGGTTCATGGAGGAATGGTCGTCATCGCCTTCGAAATATTCCTTGATCATCTTGCCGCCAATAAAGACAAGCAGCCCAAAGGCAATCCAGTGGTCGACGGCTTCTAAGTACTGGCTGAAATGAGCTGTGCCGAGCCAGCCGATGAGTGGCATGACGGCTTGGAACAAGCCAAAGAGGAATGCCATGCGGAATATGCCGAAGCTCAAGGGACGGCGCACGATGACGCCACTCATGATGCTCACCGTAAAACAGTCCATAGCCAAGGCCACGGAAAGGAGCAGAATGTCTATGATACTGATCGGCATGATTCGTTGTCCTTTTGTCGTTTGGGATGCAAAAGTACGAAAAAGAAAGGAAACAGGCAAATTATTTTGGTTTTTCGCTCGCTTATTCGTATCTTTGCACCTTGAAATCAACCATCAAGCGGGATAACGGTATGTCTCAAACAACGAAAACGATATTCAGGCTGAGGGTGTCAGCGTTCCTTGCGCTTGCCCTGATGCTGGTCTCCTGGAGTCAGGAGCAGGGAGAACTCATTCCTGACGCTCCTGTTTATAGTGACCCGTCGCAATGGTACATGAAGGATCGCGGTAAGGGTGCTGACTTCTTCTATATTGTCTCTACCGAGACGGGCGACTACGTCAAGGATGGCGATACATGCCACTTTGCCGACACCTACGACCGCAACCTCTGCAAGGGCATGCTCAAGGAGATGCGTGCTGCCGATTCGCTCTTTAACGATGGCTTCAACTACTTCTCACCCTATTACCGGCAGGTCACCATGCAGTCGTGGGGCGACGTTGAGACTACGAACCGTCGACTGCCTGTTGCCATCGGCGATGTGAAGCGCAGCTGGGACTACTATATCAAATACCTTAACAATGGACGCCCCTTTGTCATTGCAGGGTTCAGTCAGGGGGCACACGCCATGCTGGAAATCCTGCGCGAGATGCCTGAGGAGGTTTATCGTCGCATGGTGGCAGCCTACTGCTTTGGCTATCGCATACCCCAGGAAATGGTCGACAATTGTCCAAATATCCGTCCGGCTGAGGGAGCAACCGACTTGGGTGCCATCATCAACTTCAACTCCGTCCGCTCGCCTGAGTGTGCCATTCCTGTTGTCAGTGGCGGCAACGTGGTATGTATTAACCCCGTCAACTGGCGCACAGATACCGTTGCTGCCCAATTCATATGCATAAGACGCAAGCAAAACGACACCCTGACGGCCCGCATGGACCCTGATAGCCACCTGATTATCGTTGATGGCTATAAGGACAACTACGTTATGCCTGTCTTCGGACGGCCAGGCAATTATCACCACATGGAACTACGGTTCTACTACCCCTACATCCGTCAGAATATCACCGACAGGATTTCCACTTACTTTGCTATACGTCGTCGGCCAGAGTGAAGTCGAGCTGACGCTTCTCTAAGTTGGCACGTACCACCTTGATGCGGATGGGGTCACCCAACTGGTACTTCGAATGGTGGCGGCGCCCGATGAGACAGTAGTGGGCCTCGTCAAACTCGTAGTAGTCGCCGCTGAGGTCGTGCATCGACACCATACCTTCGCAATGGTTATCGTCAATCTCGACATAGATGCCGTAGGACTGGATGCCCGAGATGTGGCCGTCGAAGCATTCGCCGATCTTGTCGCCCATAAACTCTACCATCTTGTACTTGATTGAGTCGCGCTCGGCGTTGGCTGCCGTCTGCTCCATGTCGCTGCTGTGTTCGCAGAGTTCCTCGAAGTGATCCTGGTTGGCTGAACGGCCACCGTCCTGATAGCGTGTCAGCAGGCGGTGAACCATCATGTCGGGATAGCGGCGGATGGGCGACGTGAAGTGGGTATAGTAGTCGAAGGCCAGACCGTAGTGTCCGATGTTGTGGGTCGAATACTTGGCTTTCATCATGGCACGCAGGGCAACGGTCTCGATGAGTTTCTGCTCACGCTGTCCCCGGGCCTCATCCATCAGCGAGTTCAGCGACTTCGATATGGCTCCCTTTGTGCCACTGGTCTTCAGCTTATAGCCGAAGGGAGCAACTATCTGGCGCAGCGACTCTAATTTCTGTGGGTCGGGCTGGTCGTGGATACGATAGACAAAGGTCTTTTTTGATTTACTATTTGACGATTTACTATTTGACGATTTTGCTGCCCCAATACTCTCTGCCACCGTACGGTTGGCCAGCAGCATGAACTCCTCAATGAGCTTGTTGGCATCCTTCGACGTCTTGAAGTAGGCGCGAGTCGGCTTTCCTGTCTCGTCGATGTCGAAGTGCAGCTCCTCGCGGTCGAACTTCACGGCACCATTCTTGAAGCGGCGTTCACGCAGCTTCTTGGCCAGTGCGTCGAGCTTGATCAGCTCGGCGGCATATTCGCCCTTGTATGGATTCTTCTTCGTAGCGGGAGGAGCGGGCTGGCCTGTGCCGTCCACCACACCATTGTCCTCCAACAGCTGTTGCACCTCTTCATAGGCATAGCGGCGGTCGCTGCGAATCACGGTGTGTGCCAAGTGCCAGCGCTTGATGTTGGCCTCGTCGTCCATCTCGAAGATCACGCTGTAGCACAGCTTCTCCTCGTTGGGGCGCAGCGAGCAGATAAAGTTACAGAGCCGCTCAGGCAGCATCGGGATGGTGCGGTCTACCAGATAGACGCTCGTGGCACGCTTCTGGGCCTCCTTGTCGATGTTGCTGCCCTCCTTGACGTAGTGGCTGACATCGGCAATGTGGACACCAACCTCCCATAGGCCCCCCTCCTGTCCCCCCTTGGGGGGATGATTGGCGATGCGGGGCTTCCCCCCAAGGGGGGATGAGAGGGGGGCTCTTCTGATCGACAGCGCATCATCGAAGTCTTTGGCATCCTTCGGGTCGATGGTACAGGTGAACACCTCGCGGAAGTCCTCGCGGCGGCCTATTTCCTCTTCCGTAATGCCCGGCTCAATCTTCTCGGCAGCATCCTCCACGTTCTTCGGATACTTATAGGGCAATCCGTATTGTGCCAGGATGGCGTGCATCTCAACGTTGTTGTCGCCCTCCTTACCGAGCACGTCGATTACCTCGCCAACAATGTTCTTCGAGTCCTTCGACGGCCACTGGGTGATCTTCACCACCGCCTTCTCGCCGTCTTTGCCGCCCTTCAGCTTCTTCTTCGGAATCAACACGTCGTGAACGAAGATGTTGCCTTCGGTAATGAGGAAGGCATAGTCCTTCTCCACCTTCAGCTTACCCACGGCCTGATCGGTCTTGTGACTCAGTATCTCCGTCACCATTGCCTCCTTGATGTGCTTCTGTCGGCGGGCCATCATGGCCACGCGGACACGGTCGCCGTTGAGGGCAAACATCGAGTTGCGCTCCGACACGAAGATAGGCGTGCCGCCACCATCGGGTAGGAACGAGTTCTTGCCGTTGGCCTTACGAATGAACGTACCCTCCTGCACCTGCCCTTTCTGGTTCAGTCGATACTGGTTGTCACCCACCTTGCTTAGGTAGTCGTCCCAGCACATCTTGCGTGTCTAACTTCAGTGCCCTGAATATGTACTTCAGCGAGAATGTCTCGTTAGGACTTGCCGTGAACAGTCCCTGCAGGGCATCAGCCACAGCCTTCTTTGACAGTCGTTTTCCAACTTTCTTCTTTCCCATAGTAGTAACTTCTTAAGATATAATTTGCTGCAAAGATATGAATTTCTGCACACTTTTCCAAGTTTTCCTTCGATTTATGTGCAGAATTTCTGAATAATGTGTAATTTTGCAGACGAATACGACATGATAGAGAAAAAAGACGTAGCACTGGTCTTGTCCAGCGGAGGGGCAAGAGGATTGGCGCATATCGGTGCGATTGAGGAATTGGAGGCGCAGGGTTATCGCATCACCTCAGTTGCTGGTTGCTCGATGGGGGCACTCATCGGCGGCGTCTATGCATCAGGGAAACTTGCTGAGTTTCGTGACTGGATGAAGACCATCGACAGGAAGAAGATGCTGGAGTTAACCGACTTCTCGCTCAGTCTGAACCATTTGGTCAAGGGGACGCGGATTATCGAAGCCATCATGGAGTTCGTCCCCGATATGATGATTGAGGAACTGCCGATACCCTATTGCGCTGTGGCTACCGACTGGAAGACTGGTCGTGAAGTCGTTTTTCGTAAAGGCCGCCTGTTCGATGCCATCCGTGCCAGCATATCCCTGCCGTCGTTTTACGAGCCTGTGCAACGCGACGGAATGATTCTCATCGACGGAGGCGTGCTGAATCCCATTCCCATGAACCGCGTAAAGCGTCACGAGGGTGATATTCTTGTTGGCGTGGACGTGAGTGGCCACGACTATGCTGCCCAGTGGGAAACGCAACACGAACTGGCAGAACGGCGAAAGCGCGACAAGTCGCTGAAGGCACAGATACTGAACCGCCTGATACCTGACAACATCGAGTTCAACTACTACACAATGCTTTCGCGTACCAGTTCGCTGATGATTCGTCAGAACTCCATCCTGATGGCCCAGCTCATGAAGCCAGAAATACTTGTGGATATTCAGATGAACCGTTATGGCAGTTTCGACTTCGACAAGTCGGAGAAACTAATAGCCATCGGCCGTCAGAAGACATTACAAGCCATTCAAAAATACCAATCGGAATAAATAGTGCACAGCGGAACCGACCCTATTGTGCACTTTATTGGATGTTACGGATAATGCCGAAGCTGACACCCGTCAGGCGGCTGATTTGACGAATACTGGCGCCAAAGTCCTTTAGCTGCTTGATGATGTGGTTGCGCTCCTCCTTC
>CADBHI010000100.1 GCA_902794405.1 uncultured Prevotellaceae bacterium | reverse complement strand
CCGTGTCAGATTCTTGTCTCGCTTAGAAACTGCAGACTGTACCGATATTAGCTTGGCGGGGCAATTTGTTTTCAAGTTTATAGAGGAAAGATACGAAAAGTTAAGAGCAAAACAAAGAATTTGCTATTTTTTTTACCATTACCCAGTCACTTTCTTCCTTTTTCTTCGTATCTTTGTACCCACATTGCGACGATAATGAAACAGACGCATGCTTTTCTCTTGGCGTTATTGCTTTGTATCAATGTCTACACGACATGGTCTAAGTCAGTATCTCCCAACCTGCTTCTCAAAGGTGTGGGTGGAGTTGATATGACGTGTAGCATGCAAGACTCAGAGGGATTCTGGTGGTATGGCGGCAAAGGAACTGGCCTGTGCCGTTTTGACGGCTATGAGACACAGACCTTTCGCAGCGACAGGCAGCATCCCGACCTGTTGCGCAGTAACGATGTGCTATGCATGACAGAGCACAAAAGCAACGCTGAGATATGGTTTGGCACGAAGGAGGGAGCGTATATCCTCAGCAAGAAGGATTACTCGGTCAGCCCCATTGTGGTAAAGTTACAACACGAGAACAACGAACTGGCTGACAAGCGCGTGACCTGTATGGTAGCAGCTGACGATGGCAGTGTGTGGCTGTCGTTCCGTAACCATTTGTTGCATTTCTCAGCAAAAGCCGAGCTGATAGAACGATATCTCACGACATGGGAGGGTAAGAACCGCAGTATCATGCGACTTAGCTTTAATGCCGACAGCACCTTGTGGGCAGGACTTTGGAATGGCGGGGTTATCCGATTTGTATACGACAGTGGTACTTGGAAAATGGAAAACCATTCTTGGAGTGACTATCCGAACGATAATCGGGCACCTTTGACGACAGATCAACAAAAGAGATTGCTCGACTCTGTGATGAGTAGGCAGGCACCTAATAACGACACCACCATCCTGTCGTGGGCTGCACAATCAGATGGCAGTGTCTATATTGGCACCTATCATTCGCTCTATCTCTATAACGGACAACAGGTAAAACTGTTGCAGGGAGGTTTGGACAAGGTTCGCAGCATGGCCTATTCTGAATCCTCTGGATGTCTTTACTTGCTGAGCAGAGCTCGTGGCGTGTGTCAATGGAACAATCATCAGATGTCAGTACTTCTTGACAGCCTTCAGTTTCGACAACTTCGATTGCTGGGCGACACGGCACTGCTGCTCTCTAAAGGCGTGGCGGGTGTCAGAATACTGAATCTGCGAACGCTGCAGATGACAACAGATACCACTGCAACCGATGTCTGCCCCATTGTTACGGCCTATACTGTTAATGGTGAAAGGCAGCTGATGCCATTCGGCAGACAGAGGCTCTTGCTACCATCCGATGTCAGTCTTGTTGAGATCTGTCTTTCTACGCTTGATTTTGAGCATGCCTCTCAGGTGCAATTTTCCTATCGCTTGGACGAAGATGATGGGTGGACGGAATTGCCTGAAGGCGAGCATGTGTTGAAATTTGCCACCCTGCCCAGTGGTGAAAGTCAGCTCCAAGTGCGGGCTACCGATGCTTACGGACGCTGGAGTGCACCAACAACGCTGATCACCCTTGTAATCCCTTTGCACTGGTATGAACATACATGGGTGTGGTTACTGTTGGCTATAATCGTTCTCGCAGGCGGTTACATTGTTGCCAAGTCCGTACCTTCAAAACCCACATTAAACGTTTTGCCCTCTGAGACGAAAGCGCTCTCAGTCGCTGATCAGGAGTTCCTTGACAAAGCCGCCGCTGCCGTGTCAACTCACATGATAGACTCCGATTATTCTGTTGATGCACTTGCCAGCGACCTCTGTATGAGCCGAGCCAATCTGCATCGCAAAATGCGTGCCATCATTGGAACAACGCCTACCGAATTCATCCGTAACCAACGACTGGAACGCGCTGCCCATCTGCTTCGCACTACCACTCATACCGTCAACGAAATTGCTGACCTCGTAGGCTTCTCCTACGCCAGCTATTTCACAAAATGTTTCAAGGACAAGTACGGTGTTCTGCCGAAAGACTACTAAAACAGGCACTTTGCAACTATTTTATTATTATCTGCGACGAGGTTTTTAGGGTATTTGTCGAAAAATAGTGACCTTTGCAGCCGGAATTAAAACTAATAACTGACAAATCAAAAAGATGAAACGACAAACACTCATGGCCATTGCAACCCTGATGCTACTGAGCACGGGACATGCACAGACCAACAATCTTAATGATCGTGCCCTGTGGGCTAGTATTAACGGTAAGAAGGATGCCTCGCTGGGCGACTATCAGCAGCATACGGGTAAAGTGCTCGTCACGTGGCGCATGCTTCCAGGCGACGATGCCACCACAGGCTTCGACCTCTACCGTGCTATTGGTACAGCTGTGGAGAAGAAGATTGCCACAAACATCAAGAACCGAACCTGTTTTCAAGATGGCTCTGCCAGCAAGACTGCTGACAACCATTACCGTCTGACTTATACGGGCAGCACGGAGACGCTCTCCTCATTTACGCTGAAGAAGGAGCAGGTGAGCGGTGGCCTGCCCTATATCAGCATCCCACTGGCCGACACGAAGGACGTTTATGAGAATACGAATAAAATAGTGTATACGGCCAACGATGTGAGCGTGGGTGACTTGGATGGCGATGGGGAGTTCGAACTGGTGGTGAAGCGCTTGCAGAGCGTGAAAGACGCTAATGGCAGCATTGTAAGCGACGGTTCGGGTGCCAGCTATTCCCAGCAGGACTGCCTCTGGGCAGTTATTTGGGATGCCTACAAGCTGGACGGCACGCTGCTGTGGCGCATCAAGGGTGGCCCTGGCGTTATTCTGGGCAACTCGTCGAGTTTTGCTATTGCCGACTTCGACGGCGATGGCTGTGCAGAGATGGCGATTCGTACCTGCGAAGGTACGGTGTTTGGCGACGGCACGGAAATCCCCGACACCAACGGCGATGGCAAGATTGACTATCGCACGTGGGGCAATCTAAACAGCAGCAGCCCAGGGTGGGTAGACCACTACAACTCAGCGGGGCCAGAGTTCATTAGCATCATCGAAGGTAAGACAGGACGTGAACTGGCCCGCGATAACTTCATCAACCGAGAGACCTCCAAGTCGTGGGGCGACGAATACTGGAAACGGGCCTGCTCGTTCCGCGTGGGCGTGGGCTGTTTCGACGAGACGGGACTACCTTCTGTAGTGGTAGGACGCGGCGTATATGGCCACAGCGTCATTGAGGCGTGGGACTACCGAGTGCAGGACGGTTCTCCCGTCCTGTCCCGCCGCTGGCGTTTCGACACCAACGATAAGGGTACGGGCAAGGATGGCAAGAAGCACAGCACATACGCCGCTCAGGGCAACCACTCGCTGAACGTGGCCGATCTTGACGGCGACGGATTGGACGAGGTGATGTATGGCTCGATGGCAGTAGACCACGACGGCATCGGGCTTTGGAATACAGGGCTGGGGCACGGCGATGCTAACCATGTGGGTAAGTTCCTGCCTGGCCGTGAGGGCCTGCAGATGTTCCACTGCTTGGAGACGGGCAAGACGATGGTGGCACTGCACGATGCCCGCGACGGTAGCGTTATCTGGAAGAAAGATGCGGCTAAGGACAACGACATGGGCCGCTGTTTAGTGGGCGACTTCTTCCCCGAATATCCCGGCTGCGAGTTCTTCTACTATCAGGGCAACTACATCAAGCAGGACGGCACCGAGACCACCATCAATACCAAGGGACAGAAGGGTGGCTGCGGCATGGCCATCTGGTTCGACGGCAACCTCTCCCGCCAGCTCATTGAGGACAACATCATCCAAAGTCCCAAGTACGGGCGTACGTTTACGATGTACCGTTACTCCGAGACTTTTATCAACGGCACGAAGTCGAACCCTTCCTGGTACGGCGATCTCGTTGGTGACTGGCGCGAGGAGGTCATCCTGCCCGATGCTACTCGCCTGCAGGACATCAAGATATTCTCCACTTGGTACCCCACGACGCACAAGTTCCCGTGGCTGATGACCGACCACTGTTACTGGATGTCGGCCCTTAACGAGAACATCGGTTATAACCAACCCACCAACATGGGCTACTATTTGGGCAGCGACATCAAGAGGGATGCCGACGCGTGGGCGGAGGCCGTGATGGTACAAAACAAGGGACTGGTGACAGGCATCCATGCGTTCGCCACCGTATCCGAAGCGCCAGCTTCGGCTCCATCCTATAACCTGTCGGGGCAGCGCGTGAATGCGTCATACAAGGGAATCATCATTAAAAATGGGAAAAAACTATATAATAAGTAAGGTATGAAAAGGGCACTTTTTATTCTGATGCTGATACTCACCGTTGGTGTACAGGCAGTAGAACGTCAGAAACTCAATTTCAACAGCGGCTGGCGGCTGCAAGTGGGCGACGTGGCTGAAGCTGAAAAGCCGGAGTTCGATGATAGCCAGTGGCAACGGGTAACCTTGCCCTATGCCTTCAACGGCGATGAGGCTTTCCGCAAGGACATTGTGGATTTGACGGATACCGTCTGCTGGTATCGCAAGACGTTCACGCTAACGGAGGCTGACGTGGCGGGGAAGGTGTTCATCGAGTTCGAGGGTGCCCGTCAGGGTGCCGATGTCTGGCTCAACGGTCAGAAGGTGGGGTTCTCGGATAATGGCGTAATGGCCTTCGGCTTTGACCTGACGCCATATATTCGTGAAGGTGAAAACGTGCTGGCGGTGCGCTGCGACAACTCATGGACTTACCGCGACCGCGTGCTGAACAGCCGCTACCAGTGGAACGACAAGAACTTTAATGCCAACTATGGCGGACTGCCGAAGAATGTCTACTTGCACATTACTGGCAAGCTCTACCAAACGCTGCCGCTCTATTCGAACCTCGGCACCACGGGCGTCTACGTCTATGCCACCTATTTCGATGTTGAGAACCGCAGGGCGATGATCAATGTCAAGTCGCAGGTCATCAATGAGATGGAACGTCCCTGTACTTTTCGCCTCCATGTGGTCATCCGCGATGCCGACGGGCAGCAGGTGGCACAGTTCGAAGGTGAACCCATCACCCTCATCCCGAGTCAGGGGGGCATAGTCGAGGCACGGCATCTCGTTCACAATCTCCATTTCTGGTCGTGGGGTTACGGCTACTTGTATACAGTGGAGACATCGCTTGTCGAAGATGGTCCTGTGAAGACTGATGTGGTCGTCACCCGCACCGGTTTCCGGAAAACCGACTTCAGGGATGGAAAGATATGGCTCAACGACCGCGTAATGATGGTACACGGCTATGCCCAGCGCACGTCGAACGAATGGCCGGGCGTTGGCATCTCGGTACCAGCCTGGCTGAGCGACTATTCGAACGGGCTGATGGTGGAGAGCGGTGCCAACATGGTGCGCTGGATGCACGTCACGCCGTGGAAGCAGGACGTGGAGTCGTGCGACCGAGTAGGTTTGCCGCAAGCGATGCCCGCTGGCGATGCCGAGAAGGACGTGGACGGTCCAAGGTGGGAACAGCGAAAGGCAGTAATGCGCGATGCCATCATCTACAACCGCAATAACCCCAGCATTCTTTTCTACGAAAGCGGCAACGAGAGTATCAGCCGTGAACACATGCTGGAGATGAAGGCCATCCGCGACCGGTATGACCTATACGGTGGACGTGCCATCGGCAGTCGCGAGATGCTCGACATAGATGAAGCCGAATATGGCGGCGAGATGCTCTACATCAATAAGAGTAAGAAGCAACCGATGTGGGCGATGGAGTACTGCCGCGACGAGGGACTGCGCAAATACTGGAATGAGTGGAGCTATCCCTATCACAAAGAGGGCGACGGCCCGCTCTATCGAGGGAATCCTGCCTTGGAATATAACCACAACATGGACCAGTTTGCTATCGAGATGGTGCGCCGCTGGTACGACTACTGGCGCGAACGTCCTGGCACGGGTACACGGGTCTCGTCGGGCGGCGTGAAGATTGTCTTTTCAGACACCAATACCCACCATCGTGGTGAGTCGAACTATCGCACCAGCGGAGTGGTGGATGCTATGCGCATACCAAAGGATGCCTTCTTCGCCCATCAGGTGATGTGGTCAGGATGGGTGGAACCTGAAGAGGCAAGGACGTATATTGTGGGGCATAGGAGCTATGATAATTCACAATTCATAATTCAGAATTCACAATTAAGAAAGCCCGTTTATGTCGTCTCGACTGCTGATGAGGTGGAGTTATTCCTTAATGGCCGTTCGCTTGGCAAAGGAAAACAGAGCTACCGCTATCTGTTTACCTTCGAGAATGTTCCTTTCGAGCCTGGCACGTTGGAGGCTGTTGGTTCCGACGGCAGTCGCTATAAGCTGGAAACCGCAGGCGAGCCTCATCAGCTGAAGCTCACAGCAATCGAGAATCCCGAAGGTACCAACGCCGATGGTGCCGACATGGTGCTCTTCCAAGTGGAGGTCGTTGACAAGCAAGGTCGGCGCTGTCCGCTGGACGACCGCATGATTCACTTCTCGTTATGGGGCGAAGGTAAATGGATTGGCGGCATTGCCAGCCGTAACAACAAGTCGTTGCAGCGTCCTGACGACAACCGTCCCGAAGGCCTTCTCGATGCCGCTGCTACGAAGAACGTCTCGGATAATTACGTCGGTTTAATGTCGCTGCCGGTAGAGTGTGGCGTCAACCGTGTACTTGTCCGCACAACTCCAAACGCAGGCGCCATCAATCTCTCTGCATACGCCGACGGCGTAAAGCCCGCCTACATCGAAGTGAAGACCTGCGCAGCACCCGCCCTCGCTGGTTCCCCCAGCGAGCTTCCTACCCTCTCCCTCCCCTGTCGCCTCGACCGCGGCCAGACACCCCTCACCCCTTCCTATACAGAACAGGCCCAAGGCATAGGCATCGTGTCGGCAAAGGCCGGCTACGACTCATACCACGCGACGCTCAGTTACGACGACAACGAACTCTCGGAATGGAAGAACGACGGACGCCTCTCCACAGCCTGGATTACCTACAAACTTGAACGAAAGACCGTCGTTGATGACATCTGCCTGAAACTCACTGGCTGGCGCCTGCGCAGCTATCCCCTCGAAATCTTTGCTGGCAAGACGCTTATCTGGAGTGGTGAGACGGAACGCAGTCTCGGCTACATCCACCTGACACCAACCAAGCGTGTAAAGACCGATGAAATAACCATCCGACTGAAGGGCGCGGGCAAAGACAAAGATGCCTTTGGCGGCATTGTTGAAGTGGCTCAGCCTGCTGCTGGCGAGTTAGACCTCTTCAAAGCAAAGAACGGTGGCGATACCAAGAGCGAACTCCGAATAGTTGAAATTGAATTCCTCTCAAGACTATAACCGATCTGTATCTATGAAAGGGCCCCAGAAGATTTCGGAAACTTCTGGGGCCAAAGGCTTATAATCTGATTAAAGTAGTAGTTTTGGGGGAACCATTTTACGATAGGTTATAATTTTGTTGCAAAGTTAGTGAATATTGTCTTATATGCCGTTTCTCTTCGTCTCTTTTGTTTGCCGATTTGTTTCGAACGTGCTTTTTATGGGTTTTTTATTCCGATTATTTGGCGGTCTCATTGAAAATGAGTAATTTTGCAGGCTGTAAACGATTATGTAATTATACAATAAACGACAATGGCAAAAAAAGCACTTTTGATGATTCTCGATGGATGGGGAATCGGTAAACATGGTAAGGGAGACGTCATTTTCAACACACCTACGCCTTACCTCGATTTGTTAACTGCTACGTCAGCACATTCACAGCTTCAGGCCTCTGGTGAGGATGTCGGTTTGCCCGACGGTCAGATGGGTAACTCTGAGGTGGGTCACCTTAATATCGGTGCAGGTCGCATCGTGTATCAGGACCTTGTGAAGATTAATCGTGCCTGCAAGGATGGCTCCATCATGGAGAATCCGCAGGTGAAGGCAGCTTATTCCTATGCTAAGGAGAATGGAAAGAAACTCCACTTAATGGGCCTCTGCTCTGATGGCGGTGTTCACTCCAGCCTCGACCACCTATTTAAATTAATTGAGATTGGTAAGGCATACGGCCTGAAGAACCAGCTCTTTGTACATTGTTACATGGATGGTCGCGACACAGACCCCAAGAGTGGTAAGGGCTTCATCGAGCAGGTTACTAAGGTCTGCGCCGACAATGATGCCGCTATCGCCAGCATCGTGGGCCGTTTCTATGCAATGGACCGCGACAAGCGCTGGGAGCGTGTGAAGGAGGGCTATGACCTGATTGTCAACGGTACTGGCAAGCAGGCTACCGATATGGTGCAGGCTATGCAGGAAAGCTATGACGAGGGCGTGACAGACGAATTCATCAAGCCTATCCACAACGCCAGCGTCAACGGCTGCATCGAGGAGGGCGACGTCGTCATCTTCATCAACTTCCGTAACGACCGTGCTAAGGAGATGACCATCGTATTGACCCAGGAGGACATGCCTGAGCAGGGTATGAAGACCATCCCCGGCCTGCAGTACTACTGCATGACACCTTACGATGCCAACTTCAAGGGCGTTCACATCCTATTCCCCAAGGAAAATGTTGAAAACACCTTAGGCGAGTATCTGAGCAGACAGGGCAAGAAGCAGCTGCACACGGCCGAGACTGAGAAATATGCACACGTGACATTCTTCTTCAATGGTGGTCGCGAGGCTCCCTACGAGGGTGAGGATCGTATTCTGGTGCCCTCTCCAAAGGTGGCTACCTACGACCTGAAGCCCGAGATGAGTGCCTACGAGGTGAAGGACAAGCTCGTCGCCGCCATCAATGAGGCCAAGTACGACTTCATCGTCGTGAACTTCGCCAACGGCGACATGGTGGGCCATACAGGTGTCTACAACGCTATCGCCAAGGCCGTATGGGCTGTCGACAACTGCGTTCGCGAGGTGATTGAGGCTGCCAAGGCCAACGACTACGAGGCTATCATCATTGCCGACCACGGTAATGCCGACAACGCCATTAATGCCGACGGCACTCCCAACACAGCCCACTCGTTGAACCCCGTGCCGTTTATCTATGTCACCAACAACAACTCAGCTACAGTTAAGGATGGCCGTCTGGCTGACGTGGCTCCCTCTATCCTCCACATTATGGGACTGGAGCAGCCTGCCGACATGACGGGCGAGTGTCTGATTGAGGACAACAAGTAAGATATTTCCTTTTTTAGGGTAAGACCTAACATCGTCTTTGGAAACACCTTTGTATAAAGGCTTCCGGCGATGTTAGGTCTTTTTTGAATTTTAGTCCGGGCAAACTCCGAGTTTAGTCCGGGCAAACTCTGAGTTTAGTCCGGGCAAACTCCGAGTTTACTGCCGATAAAAATAATTGCATATTCCCTTTCGTATTTCATTTTCTTTTCCTATCTTTGCATCAAAGTATCGGCTAATCGATGAATGAAGAACAGATAGAACGTAAGAAGCAGTATGCTGGCGAGAAACATGTCTCGATGAAACGGCGCGATGACCATCACGACTACACCGAGCGGCGAATGTATATGATTACGCTGGAAGTGGAAGGTCGCAGACCGCTCTTTGGTCGGCTTGTGGGTAGTCCTTTTGCTGAACGAGGTAGCAATGACGAGCCACGCATCGAACTGACAGAACTTGGAAAAGCCGTACAAAGCGAATGGATGGGCATTCATAGCTATTACCCACAGATAGAGGTAAAGGCAGTTCAAATGATGCCAGACCACATGCACTGCATCCTCTTTGTGACGACTCCGCTGCCTGTACATTTAGGGCAGGTCATTTCTGGGTTCAAAGCGGGCTGCAGAAAGGCGCAGAAAGCGCTGGAGGCAGCTGCGGCAGAGCCGCAACCTACCGAGAAAGAAGCCTCCCCTTCTCCGTCACCGTCCGCCCCCTCTTCTCCGCAGGCGACGGCTTCCTCTTCTCAGCAGGCGACGGTTTCCTCTTCTCCGCAGGCGACGGCTTCCTCTTCTCAGCAGGCGACGGTTTCCTCTTCTCCGCAGGCGACGGCTTTGCCGTCGCAAAAAGCCTATCGCCCTCTTTTCGCCAAAGGCTACAACGACCTGATTCTTCGCTCCTACGATGAGCTGCCCACCTGGCAAAACTACCTGCGCGACAACCCGCGCCGCCTTATGATGAAGCGAGCTCACCCTGAATGGCTACGCCCCTTCTTTGGCTTGAAAGTGGGAACAACCACTTACAGCAGTCTCGGCAATCAGGCATTGCTGCGCTCACCACGCCGTATCGCCGTCCGCGTATCGAGGCGCCTGGACAGCCATCAGATAGAAATGGAAAAAGCCCGCTATCTCGATATTGCAAGACAGGGAACTGTGCTCGTCTCGCCTGCCATTTCGCCTGGCGAGAAGCTGGTCATGAGAGCTGCCTTCGATGCAGGTCTACCCACCATCGTGTTGGTTGAAAACGGCTTCACACCACTGACAAAACCAAAGGGCGAACAGTTTGATGCCTGCGCAGAAGGGCGACTGCTGATGCTCGCTCCGTGGGAACACCACAACGAGAAACGCACCATCACCGCCTACCAGTGCCAGCAACTGAACCTTATGGCTATCGAGATTTGTGATGACAAAGTAAAGGAGGACGCAACCGCTAACTCACGCCGAGCCACCTCAAAAGAGGTTGGAGTGGATGAAGGAGGGAGCACTACATTTTGAAATGCGTCGCTGACGCTTTGTTTTTGGCGATTCGAAACTACCACACTCGAAAAGCAAGTCAAAAACTTAGCAGAGGTTGGTGCTGCGGGGAGGTATATAGGAACTACTATATAGGGGGAGGCTTCATTCGGGAACCGGGAAAAAGAACAATCAACTACTACAGAACAAGTAAGTTTGTGAATATGGAAAAAATATTATCGCACACATTCGCGATAAGTTCTGCATCGATGTAGAACCTTAGGCATCGCTCCTCGACGTTCTACGTCCATCGAGCACCTTACGCGGAAATTGCCTCCTCCAGAATGTACTATCTTTGCACATGTCATCAAGATGCAACAACAAACAGGGTCATTTAGCAGTGCTAACTCGGCCATTTCTTGTTTTCCGCAATGGGGTGTCCCAAATCGAGGGTTATGGTTTCAGGCCAATAGCATCTGATAACTTCGTAACCTCTTCATCGTAGTCTGTGCGGAGCAAGAAAAAGGAACCGCCTTTTGAAAATTCCTGGCCTGGGAATTTTTATTTTCGTTTTTGTCTCATGACAAACGTTTCACCTATATATTGTAAATCGCACTATTTAGGTAGCACCTCTCACACCTCCCTCACCCATGATAGGTGTAAGAGGTGTGAGAGGTGCTACCTGAAAAGTGTGATTCATTACAGGCTTGTGATGACAAGTTGACTGGCCGTCGCCTGAGGATTCCCCATGTATACACGATGGCCTATAGCAACCGCAGTTTCGAGGCATTGACATACAATGCGACCACCAGGCGGTTCTGGACAACGACGGAGAACACGCTGAAGTGTGACGGCTACAAGCCCACTATCACCAACAAGGAGGTCAACGTAGTGCGGCTGCAGAGCTTTGGCGACGACCTGGAACCGCTTGAGCAGTATTGGTACATGAGCGACTCGACAAGTACCCAGGATTACTACCGCCGCACTCGGCCGTTCGCCTATTTCAACGAGCCGTCGTTGGTATCGGCAATCGACTCGGTAAAGAGGAAGACATACAGCTATCCGTCGGGGCACGCCGTAAGGGGATGGATGTATGCACTAACGCTTGCATTGGTCGTACCCGACGCTACGGAGGAGCTGATGAAGCGTGCCGAGGAGTATGCCATGAGCCGTATCATCTGCGGACGCCACTATAAAAGCGATATAGAAGCCTCGCTCGTAGAAGCTACGGCCATCATGAGCCGACTCCTATCGAACGAGGTTTTTATGAAACAGCTTTCAAAAGCCAGAGAGGAATATCAGAGCAAGTTCTGCCGTCAGGAATCCTCAAAGTAGCGGCCATAGCCGTAATCATCTCAGAACCGGATATGCTTGAACGGCACGTTGCCCACTTGGGCAGCACGGCGGGGGAAGCCGCTGTTGTACATACGGCCCGTCTGCAGCAGGAAGGCGCGCTCGGCACGGCTGATGATGAGAATGTCGGCAAAGAGTTTGATGTTCACGTCGTCGCCCGTATTGTCGTAGAAGTCGATGTGCTGTACCTTGCCTGGCACATAGCTGACGTAGTCCAACCGGCTGGCGGCATATTCCAAGAAGCGCACACTGTCGGACATGAGCATACACTTACGGCCATTGCCCCAGCGGCGGTGAACGGCCTCTATCTTCTCCACACAACGGTCCATCAGCTGCTGCTGTTCGTCGGGGCTGATGTCATAGCCGTCGCGTTCGTGGAAGTCGCCCAACAGGCGCTGGAAGCGCAGCGAGACGGTATAGTAGGGCCCGCCCAGCGGCTCCGTATACTGGCGTACGACCTGCTCCACCTTCTCCGTGGGCTTGAACAGATCGTTGAACAGCTGGCCGAATTTCTTGCCGCGTGGCAGCAGATGGGCGTTGGTGTAGACGTGTGACTGGCGGGGTGCCTCGCGGAAACACTTCTTGAACCAGAGCTTCTGGAAGAACGGTTCCACGAAGGTGCCGTTGCTGCCACAGTACATGATGTGGCTGTCCTGCGGGTTATAGCTGATGGCATCGTCGGCGATGCGCCAATCCACGGCGTTGGGCTCCAAATAGTTCTCCAAACGGAAGGGGTTGACGAACCAGATGCGGAAGTCGTAGCCCATCTCCTTGCTGACGTAGTAGGCCGAGACGATGCCCCGCAGACGGTCGGTCATGCCGTAGTGGTCGGTGCGTCCATCGAAGAGACAGATCACCTGCTTCCGCTCATTCCGTGCCCTCGGCGCATCGGTCGAGTAGTAGTGATCCATCTCGGCCGCCTTGCGACGCCACTTGCCACGCTGCTTGAACAGGTTCTGAAACACGTTCTGGAACTCCTTGCCCGTGCGGTGAAGCAATCCCTCCTTACCTCTGATCAGTATCATGCGTCGCCCTCCTTCTCGTCGTCAAAGTTGATGCGTCCCTTCTCGATGACCAGCGGACGGCGGCGCACCTGCGTCAGGATGCTGCCCACATATTCGCCCACGACGCCAAGGAAGAACAGCTGGACGGAAGCAAAGAGGAAGAGACCGATGATGAGGGGGGCCTGTCCCAGCTGGAACTCGTCCCAGTAGAGTAGCTTATAAATAAGGTACACGATGGCCACTAACAGACTCAGGGCGCTGCTCACGAAACCGATGAAGCTGGCCATGCGGAGGGGCACCTTCGAGTGGTTGACGAAGCCGAGCATGGCCATATCATACAAGGTGTAGAAGTTGTTGTGGGTCTTGCCGTGCAAGCGCTTGGGCTGCGTAAACTTCACCTCACCGAGGTCGCCGCCATACTCGGCCACCAGTCCGCGCATGTAGGGATAGGGGTCGTCGACGGAGCGCAGCAGCTGCACAAACGAGCGGTCGTAGAGTCCGAAGCCGGTGAAATTCTCCACCTGGCGGGTCTCGCTCATACGCTTCAGCATCTTATAGAAAGCGGTACGCAAACCGTACATAATGGGATTTTCCTTGCTCTTGTTCTTCACGCCGATGACCACGCGATGGCCCTTTTCCCACAGCTCCAAGAACTGCGGTATCAGCTCGGGCGGGTCTTGCAGGTCGGCCACCATCAGCATGGCGGCGTCGCCCGTAGCCTGACAGAGGCCGTAGAAGGGTGAGCGTATGTGGCCGAAGTTCATTGCGTTCATGATAATCTTCACCCTACGGTCCTTTGCCGCAATGCCTTTCAGCACCTCGACGGTACGGTCGGTCGAGGCGTTGTCGATAAAGATGTGCTCGTAGTCGTAGCGGTCGCTTAACCGTTCGAACTGGGCCTTCACCTGGCTGTACAGTTCCTCAACGTTGAGTTCCTCGTTATAGCACGGGGTCACAATACTGATTTTCTTCATGCTTGTAAACAAATGTCTTGAGTAAATAATAGGAGCACAGCGCCACTATGGGGGTGGCCAGAATGCCCGCCCAGTAGCTGTTCAGGCCAGCCACGAGCAGCAGTTTCACCACGGCGGTGTTGACAAAGTAGATGACCACGTAGCAGGCCACGAAGCGGAAGATGAGCCGCGGGTTGCCGTTGTGGAACACAAGGTTGCCGGTGGTCAGGAAGTTGAACAGCACGCCAAGGACGTTGCTGACGAGCGTTGCCACGAAGTAGGGCAGTCCGATGAAGATGGCCAGGCAGTAGACGCCCACGCCGAAGGCGGTATTCAGTCCGCCCACCAGGACGAAGCGCAGCAGCTGGCTGTCGACCACGTCGTAGTACTTCTGTATGATGTCCTTAATCGTCAACGTGATAGATGCACTTTTGTTGCAGTTCGTCGGGCATGAAGGGTGCCATCTTCTCCAATGGTGCCGACGACATGCGGCCCGTCTCCTTGTCCATGAACGAGGCCGACTTGGGGAAGAGTGTCTGCTCAGGATGCATGTGTACCTCGCAGATGGCAGGCCCCTCGGTGGCCAATGTGCGGCTGATGACATCGCGAAGCGGCTGACCGTTCTCGCTGATGCTCACATAGGGAATGCCATAGGCGGCAGCTATCTTCTCGAGGGAGGGACAGACAACGCCGCTCTGGGGATTGGAACCCGTGAAGTGGCCCTTGAAGAACGACTTCTGGGTGGTCTTGATGGCCAGGTAACTCTCGTTCTCGATGACGAAGAGCTTCAGCGGCAGACGGTAGGTGACCAGCGTCTGCAGCTCCTGGATGTTCATCTGTAACGAGCCGTCGCCAGTCACGCAAACGGTGCGTCCCCCACTCTGCTGACTCACACAGGCACCGATGGCGGCAGGCAGTCCATAGCCCATAGCGGCACAGCCCTGATTGGCAAACACGCGCACACCCTGCTTCACCTTCATGGCCTGATAGGTGCAGGTGTAGGCGGTGCCGTTGCCCGTCACCACCACGTCGCCGCTACTGAGCTGAGAAAAGAGCTCGTCGGCAAAGCGGTAGCTGTTGGTATATCCCTCGCAGTCGGGATTGTCGTCGAAGAGCGTAGGCAACTGGCGTTCAATGTCGCGGCCCCACTTGCGCCAAGCCTCGAAGCGGTCGGCAGGCAGGGCACTCTCTAATAGTTTGTCGATGAACTCGTCGAGGCCCACGTGGATGGGCAGGTCGATGCTCAGCGTGGGTTTCATCATCTCAGCCTTGTCGATGTCGACCATCACCTTATAGGCCTTGGGAGCCAGCAGGTCGTAGGCGTAGCTCACCTGACGGATGCTCAGTCGGGTGCCCATAATGATGAGCAGGTCGGCGTTCTGCACCATGATATTGCCGATGCGGTCGCCGCAGATGCCGGGCTTGCCGAAACACAGCGGGTGGTCATGCCAGATAATGTCTGAGCCGCTGATAGCCGTCACCACGGGAATGCCCAACCGCTCGACCAACGTAATGAATTGCTGTTCGCGATGGGCCAGCCGAACGCCGTTGCCCACGTAGATGACGGGACTCTTGGCTGTAGCAATGCGTTGCAGCAATTCCTCTATCTGACGGTTCACCAAAGCGTGGTCAACGGGGTCGATGATCTCGTTGGGGTCAAATTCGCGCAGCTCGTTCTCGTCGACCATAGCGCCCTGCACGTCCAAGGGAATGTCGAGCCACACAGGGCCTGGCCGTCCGTCCAAGGCGATGGCTGCGGCCTTGTCCAGTTCAAGCTTCACGTCGAGTGGGTCGTAGATGGTCTTGGCATACTTCGTGATGGGTGTCACCATCGACACGATGTCGGCCTCCTGGTCGCCCAACTGTCGGAGCGGCAGCTCTGGGTAGCTGTGCTTGTAGGTCGAGGTCTTGATCTGACCTGAAATGTAGAGTCCGGGAATAGAGTCCAAGTACTGTCCCAGCACACCCGTAATGGCGTTGGTGCCGCCAGGGCCAGTGGTGACACAGGTCACGGCCAGACGGCTACTGGCACGATAGTAGCCCTCGCCACAGATGGCCGATGCCTGCTCGTGGTGGTTGCACACGTAGCTGAGGCCTGGGGTGTGACCGATGCTATCGTTCAGGTGCATAGCCCCGCCCCCAGTCACCATGAAGCAATGGCTGATGCCGTAGCGCTCCACCAAGTGGCGGAAGATGAAATCACTTACCTTTATCATTTCTCAGTTTTTCAATCATTCTATTAATTACGTCGTCGAACGAATACTCACAGAGCCTTCCTACCACCGCCTGCGTCTTGCTCATGTCGGGCTGCAGCGACACCACGTACTGTGGTGTAACGGCTCCGTAGTTCAGCTCACTCTCGGAGCCCGTCAGCGCCTTCATGCGCTCCACGAAGTCCTTCAATGGACGGCTGTCGCCCGAAGCAATATTATAAACCTCGCTGCGGAAGTCTTTGCTCGTCAAAGCATAGTCGCAGAGGGAGGCCATCTGCCTAACGGCATCCTTCATGTAGAGGAAGTCCCAATGTTGGGTGCAGGGGCTCAGGTCGACAGCCTCATTGCGCAGCATCTTGTCGAGGCTGCTCATCACCAGCGTCCACGGGTGGTCGCCCTCGCCGAAGAGGCTAAAAATGCGCAGGTGCAGGTACTTGATGCCAAGCTCTGACGAGAGTTCCGACAGCCGCCGGCACACCTCCAACTTCGCCTTGCCGTAGGCCGAGAAGGGATTGCAGGGCGTTGCTTCGCTGATGGGCGTCAGCACCGTGCCATACTCGGCCTGTGACCCTGCCTCCACAAACAGACGGCATCCCATCTTGTCGGCACCAAACATGGCGGCGATGGTGTTCACCACATTGGCCTGCTGCACCTCTTCTTGATTTCGCCCGTCATGGCCAGTACCTTCCCACGCCAAGTTCACCCAGACGTCGGCCTCAGGCACATCACGGTACAGCCCGCCGTATTCGCTCATATCGGCCAGTACCACCTCAACGCCCAAGGGAATATTGGTCAAAGCGGACGACTGAGGGCGGCATACAGCCACCACCTCATGACCTTCCCTCAGAAGGTAATCAATCAGCTCAAGGCCAAGGAAACTGGTGGCACCAGTGATAATGTATTTCATCCTAAGAAGGTATTGATTTGTTCAACGCAAAGATTGTAGACATCCTCAGTCTGGTAGCGTTTATACCAGTCAGCCGTCAGACGGCAGCAGGCGTCGATATTTGTGCGCGGCTCCCAACCCAAGCGGAACTTGGCCTTGCTAATGTCGAGCATCAGCACGTTGGCCTCGTGGGGTGCATCAGGGACGGAAGCATTCTTCAACGTTCCCTGACCATAATATTTCGTCAGCAGCGTAGCCACCTCCCATACCGTACTCACGCTCTCCATCCGCGGGCCGAAGTTCCAGCCCTCACAATAGGTCGTCGGCTCCTGCAACATCTTTGCCGCCAACAGCAGGTAGCCGCTCAGGGGTTCCAAGACGTGCTGCCAGGGACGGATGGCTTTTGGCGAACGGATCTCTACCTCCTTGCCAGCCTCTAAGGCACGGATGCAGTCGGGCACGATGCGGTCTTTCGCCCAGTCGCCGCCACCAATCACGTTGCCCGCCCTCGCGCTGGCAATGCTCACATGATGCTTGCGACCGTAGTCCTCGGGGGTGAAGAATGAACGACGCCACGAGCTGATAGCAATCTCGGCGGCACCCTTCGACGACGAATAGGGGTCGTAGCCGCCCATCGGCTCGTCCTCGCGGTAGCCCCACAGCTGCTCACGGTTTTCGTAGCATTTGTCGGTGGTAATCATCACCACCGCACGCACACTTTCCGTCACGCGAACGGCCTCCATCACGTTGATGCTGCCCATTACGTTCACCTCGTAGGTCTCTACGGGTATCTCGTAGCTGAGTCTGACCAACGGCTGTGCTGCCAGATGGAACACCACCTCGGGCTGATACTTCCTGAAAATCTCCTTCAGCCGCTCACCGTCACGGATGTCGGCACGAAGGTCGGCCTTTATCTTCCCGCCGATACCCGAGAGCACGTAGTTGTCCTTCTCCGATTGCGGATCGAGCGCCACGCCCACCACCTCGGCTCCCATCTCGTGGAGCCAGATGCTGAGCCACGAACCCTTAAAGCCCGTGTGGCCAGTCACCAGCACGCGGCGGCCGCGGAACGTCTCTTTAATCTGTATATCGTTTTCTTTTCTCATGTTCTCTGATTCTACTTTGCTCTTGAGTTGCAGAACTCACGGATGACCTGAATCATATACTGCAACTTATCTGCGGTCATGCCTGGATAGACACCCACCCAGAAACTGTCGCGCATGATGCTGTCGGTAACAGGCAGCGCACCGCCCACGATACGGTAGTCGCGACCTTCCTGATACTGCTCGAAGGCAGGATGACGGGTGAGGTTGCCGGCAAAGAGGTTGCGCGTCTGTACCTTATGATCTTCCAAGTAGGAAGTCAGTTCATTGCGGGTGAACGGGGCATCGGGCTTTACAACGATGAAAAAACCGAACCAGCTGGGACGAGAGTTCTGTTGTGCCTCGGGCAGCAGTAGTCCTGGGGTGCCGCGAAGTCCGTCGTAGAGCGTCTGGAAATTCTCGCGACGACGCTGTACGATATAGTCGAGCTTTTCCAACTGTGCGCAGCCGATGGCGGCCTGCAGGTCGGTGGCCTTGAGGTTGTAGCCGAGGTGGCTGTAGACATATTTATGGTCGTAGCCCTGCGGCAGCTGTCCGAACTGTCCGGTGAAGCGACATCCGCAGGTATTGTCGGTGCCTCCGATGCACCAGCAGTCGCGACCCCAGTCGCGGTAGCTGTTGACATACTTATGCAGGGCGGGGTTGTTGGTGTAGACGGCACCACCCTCGCCCATCGTCATGTGGTGGGGCGGATAGAAAGAAGATGTGCCGATATCGCCGATGGTGCCCGTCTTACGCCACTCGCCGTCGATGAAATACTCAGAGCCGAGAGCATCGCAGTTGTCCTCGACGAGCCACAGGTTGTGGCGGCGGCAGAAGTCGACGATGACCTGCAGGTTGAAGGGGTTGCCGAGTGAGTGGGCTATCATGACGCACTTGGTCTTCCCAGAGAGGGCGGCATCGAGCTGTGTAACATCAATGTTGCCTTCGTTGAGGTTCATATCGACGAAGACGGGTACGGCACCGTACTGTACGATACATGCTACGGTAGTGGGGAATCCAGCTGCCACGGTGATGACCTCATCGCCTCGCTTTATCTGCCGGTCGCCCAGCTCGGGAGCTGTGAGCGCGTTGAATGCAAGGAGGTTGGCCGAGGAGCCAGAGTTGCAGAGTGAGCAGTACTTCACACCAAGCCACTGTGCCAGCCGGGTTTCAAACTTGTGGGCCCAGGGGCCAGCGGTTAGCCAGAAGTCGAGCGATGCGTCGACGAGGTTGACCATCTCCTGGTCGTCGAAGTAACGGCCACCATAGTTGACACGCGTCTTGCCGGCCTCGAAGGGTGGCTGCTGGGCGTGTACTTCGCGGTAGTACTGGCGGGTGAGTTCAAGTATCTGCTGTTTGAGTTCGTCTTTCTTTGTCATATCTTTTGTTGTTTTGTTCTGTTCTATTATTTCATGGGTACGGTGCGCTCCCAGCGCTTCCAGGGGGCACGGTTTTCGCGCAGGAGCTTTTCGAGCATCTCGCGTTCACGTACATTGTCCATACACTGCCAGAAACCTTCGTGGATATAGGACATGAGCTGTCCCTCACGGGCTAAAGTTTCAAGTGGCTGCTTTTCGAAAACGGTGGTGTCGTCGTCGAGATAATTGAATATTTCGGGTTGCAGCACCATGTAGCCAGCGTTGATGGGAGCACCATCGGCAAGGTTCTTCTCGCGGAAAGCTTTTACGGCATTGTCGCCGCCGATATTGAGAATGCCTTTGTCCTGAGCAATCTTGACGGCGGTGAGGGTTGCAATCTTTCCGTGACTGCGATGGAAGTCGAGAAGTTTGTTGATGTCGACATCGCAGACGCCGTCACCGTAGGTCATGAAGAATGGTTCACCCTCAACGTAGGGCTGTATGCGCTTGATACGACCGCCAGTCATAGTGTTGTAGCCTGTATCGACAATGGTCACCTTCCACGGTTCCAAATGGCTTTGGTGGACGGTCATCTCGTTGCGGCCATTACGGAAGTCGAAGCTGACGTCGGAGTGATGGAGAAAGTAGTTGGCAAACCACTCCTTGATATACTCCTGCTTGTAGCCTGCACAAATGATAAACTCGTTGTGGCCGAAATAGGCATATTCCTTCATGATGTGCCAGAGAATGGGCATACCGCCAATCTCGATCATGGGTTTGGGTTTATAGGCGGACTCCTCGGAGATACGGGAGCCGAAACCGCCGGCTAAGATGACTGCTTTCATGCTTTTTTTAGATTAGGGGGTGAAGAGTTGCAGGTCGTCGTCTTCATAGACGGGACGATAGTGGTGTTTCTGCATCCAGGGTTCGAGGTCGCGACGGAAGTCGGGCACGTCGTCGGTGTCGTGGCCTCGCTTGATATACACAATGAGCGGGCACTTGCCATAGTCGGCCTGCTGACGGTCGAGTCGCTCAATCAGTTCCTCGCCCATGAAGGTGCCCATCTGGGTGTTGCCGGTAAAGGGCAGCTTACCAGTGGCGTAATAGAGTTCGGAAGCTTGGTTGGCAATGAGCAGCCAGGGGTTGTCCTGCCCATACTGCTGAATGCGGCTCACCTCATTTCGGTAGCGTTCGGCACGTTCGCTGTCGGTCATCACATTGAGGGTACCTGGCAGCGCCATAGTGGTGGTGTGCAGTCGTGAGTGCTCCTCTCCCTGAGCTGTAGAGCCCATCTTGTAGACCATGAGCAGGGCAATGACAACGGAAAGGGCACACACCACGTTCTTCTGCCAGTTGCTGATGAGTTTGCGGTAGCAGCAGGCGGTTGGCATAATGAGAAGTCCGGCACACCAGTGGAAAATACCAGGAATGCCAATATCGCTACCGAAGGGGAAGAGGTAGGCACAGATAAGAACATAGGACACCAGAGGCTGGATGGCTCGTGAGATGAGAAGCAGGAGCGAGCAGATGGCGATGGCCGAGAGATAGGGCTGGCTGGTGAATACCAGCACAAAGAGAATAGCCAGCAGCAGGAGGCGGATAGGCACCTTCAACTTGTTTGGCAGGTGACCAGCGTCGCCATAGAAGAGGGCAGTGCCAGCCAAAGCCAGCACCTGAAGACCGATGTTGACATAGCTCTTGAGATAGACGCTGAAGAGGTTGGACGAAGTGTGGGAATTCTGTACTGGTAAAGCGTCTCGGAGCGCAGAGCTCTCGTTACCGTTAAAGGTGCCGAAAGCCTCGTTGACAGCTGCCACAAAGTAAGTCCAGTGGCCCAAAGCCACCATGAGTGCCAGCACGACGACGCAGCCTGTGAGAATGCCGCCACCATAGATGTAGGCAAGTCTTAAGCCCCGTTTCCAAGACTGCAGGCAACCACAGATGAAGGGTATGAGCACCAGAGCTGCCAAAGAGCCGTTGACGATGCGGGCAAAGAAGGCAATGCCAATCATAGTGCCAGCCATCCAGAGCCATACAAGCTGCTGCTCGGACCGCTGCCATCGCGACATCGCATAAACAGAGGCCGACATGAGCAGGAATGACAGGGTGTCGTAATGGAACGTGAGCACGAACGACGGGAAGAGGAAACTCACGAGAATGGCCACTGCCGCTACACGGGTTGAGTGGAACCACGGCTTAAAGGAGAGGTAGAGCAGCCAGATGGCAGCCGTCATAGTCATGGTTTCCAAAGTCCCGTCAGGTAGTAGTTGAAATAGAACGTCATCGCCTCGGGATGGCTGAAGATGTTCTGATAGAAGGTCATACAGAACCCCATGTCGATGGAGTCGATACCCTGCAGTCCCATCAGCAGTCGGTAAACAATGCCGATGAGGAAAGCGCCAGTGATGTATTTCTTTTCTTTTGTCATATCTTATTGAGGTTGTAATCGGTCTTGAGTCATTCGTTCCATATATTGCTGGATGATGGCCTTGAGCTCCCGCTCCATCTGCGGTTGCTGGGGCAGATGGCCTGCGAGGTTGTGCTTCATCAGCGAGTCGGTAAGGCTGTAGACGGCTCGGGTATGCTGTCCGTCGAACTGCAGCAGGTGTCCATGCTTCACATACTGGTAGATACCGTTGAGGTAATTGACGGCCCAAGTGCTGTCGGCTGGAGTATTCAGTAAGTCAATGCCGAAGCCGAAGTAAGGGTCAGGGTAATGGAGCATTCCCATAACAGTGGGCAGGATATCTATCTGCTGGGCAATCTTAGGCTCGACAGAAGGCTCACGACTGCCACCTGGCTCATAAATAATGATGGGTGAGCAGAAGCCGCCGAGGTCAGTCTGATAGTAGTCGTGGTCGCTCATATTCGTATGGTCGCTGGTGAGCACGAAGATGGTATTCTGGAACCACGGCTGGCGACTGGCTTCCTGGAAGAATCGGCCTATGGCCATATCGGTATAGCGGATGCACTTGTGCATGATGATGCCCTCCTCGGGGTATACATCCTTGTACTTGTCTGGCACCACGTAGGGATGGTGGGACGAAGCGGTGAATACAGCGGTCATGAAGGGCTGCTTCATCTCGTTCATCTTCGTGCAGTAGTATTGCAGGAAGGGCTCGTCCCAGATGGCCCACATGCCGTCGAAATCATCGTCACCATTGAAATGACTGTCGGCATTGAAGTCCTCACGACCGTAATACGCCTGGAACCCTGTCTTGCGGGCAAAGGCCATGAAGCCCATAGAACCACGCTGGGCACCGTGGAAGAAGGCGGTCTGATAGCCTTTCGAGCCCAACAGCGAGGCAATGCCCGACACCTGATTCATGGAGGCAGGCGTCAAGAAGAAAGGCTCCACGAACATCGGTATTGACGAGAGGATGCTGGGCATGCCATCAATACTCTTGCGACCATTACAGAAGGAGCGTTCGAAAGTGATGCTCTTGGCAATGAGTGAGTCGACATGAGGGGTATAGCCCTTATAGGTGCCATTCTCTAAGTTCCAGTTCAGGGCACCGATATACTCACGCCCAAAGCTCTCGACAATGAGAACAACTACGTTCTTCTTCGTCATCGGCAATGTGTCAGAAGGCACATGGATGGGCGAAAAGACAGTCTCCATCTCCTGCTGGTTGTCGTAATAGTCGGGTACCACGAAGACAGCCTTACCGATGGTACGATAAAGCGAAAAAGGCGTGTTGAGCACCAAAGCCGCATCAGTCGGGCGGTCGACATACTGATTGGCATTACTGATGGTGATGGGACGTACTGCCGTAGCAAAGCCGCCACGGATGCCTGCCACCACAAACGGGGCAACTGCTGCCAACGAAAGCAATGTGGTGAGGTCGTATCGCCACCACGACAGACGACGAGCCTCCAAGCGCGGTGTAGTGTAGAGCCGCCATAAGGCATAGATTACCAGAACGCCCAACAGGACGAAATACCAGTGATGTAGGGCTTCCGTGAGGAATACACCGCCCAGGTTGCCCTCATTTTGGAATTCGCTGAACACGGTGGTGGTGGTGCGTCGCAGGGTATAGGGGAAGTAGGCGGCATCGCAGAGATTGACCACCAGCGACAGACCGTTGATAATAACGAAGGCCCAACGGCAGAGCTGATGCCAGATTCGCGTTTCCTTCCAATGCAGGGGCAGCAGCATCAGCACGATATAGGGGATGTTGGTGACGAGGATAGCTGCCGTGTCGAACACGAGTCCTCCCTGCAACACCTCTGTCGTCAGACTATCTGAGAAGTAGCTCCAGTTGTCGAGCAGGTAAGCCATACGTGCCACGAAATAGACCACGTAAGCCAACAGCAGGTTGACCAACGTTGCCACTAACGGCGACAGGTACGACTCCAATATCTTTCTCATCATCTCAATTTCTCATTTTCAAATCCTTCGCAGCCGACTGCAGCACGGCTTTTCCTATATGAATGAGGCGCTCGGCGTCGGGGCCTTCTCCCTGAATCATACGGTTGGAGGTCAGGTCGAACATAGTTCTCCCCGTGCTGTCGACCATGATAATACCGTTGTTATAGGTATGCACGGCCACCCTATGGGTATAGTTGCTACTCATCACGTCGCGGCTATAGCGGTAGTCAGCATGACTCATGTTCATCTGCCCCAGAAGCGTAGCGGGGAGGTCTGTCTGATTGCAGACACTCTTGATGCGGCGAGGGGCTTTCACGGCACCACCAGTCCACACCATCGGTATGTGGTCGTGTCGAGGGTCTTCAGCGCCCACCTCCTTGTAGTCGATTCCGTGGTCAGGCAACAGAACCACCAACAGGTTCTCCCATGATGGCGTCTTGCGAAGGGCGTCGACAAACGTTCCGATGCAGTGGTCCAGATAGTAGAAGGCATTGAGCACTTCGTCGTCGAACTTCTTCAGAGGTACATCCCACGGTTCATGACTCGACAACGTGGAGAAGCCGATGAAGAAGGGTTGCTGCTTGGCATCATTGTCGGCTATTTGGCGGGAAACGGCACTGAACATGATATCGTCGCGCACCCCCCACTCTGCCGACTTCTGCTCGTCGGCAGTAAAATCCTTCTTCCACGTGAGCTGCTGGAAACCTGTGCCGATAAGGTAGCTGCGCATGTTGGTGAAATTGATGTCGCCACCATAAAAATAGCTGGTGGCATAGCCCTCAGCAGTGAGCGACTTGGCCAGTCCTGGCAGCAGACGGCTCTTTGAGGGCATCTTCATGACCGACGACACAGGGAACGAGGGATAGCCGCTATAGGTACAGACCGTACCACGATCGGTGCGCCAGGAGTTGGCATAGCAGCTGTCGAAGCTCACACCTTCCTGCATGAGCTGTTCCAAGCGTGGCATCACGTCTGCACGCCCCTCCAGACCAGTGAAGATGGCACCACAACTCTCCATGAGGATCACAACGACATTAGGACGGCTGGTATTGAGGAGTGTATCTACATGGATGCTCTCTGTGGGGTAAAGGCTGTCGACCAGCTGTTCACAGGCCTCATCATCCATAAACTGATAGTCGGGAACATAGGTGGCGGTTTTCTCCATAGATGAGAGAAATGAGAATACAGGGTTCACCGCCGAATGGTTCAGGAACTGGTTTTGAGAGTAGTACACCTGTCCCACATTGGTGGTTGATTCGTCCAAGCCTCCACGAATACCGATGATAATCACGGGGATGAGCAGCAGGTAGAGCAGCGTTTCTAAGAGGCGGAGTCCAAATCCCCCACCCCTCTCACTGTTTTCCATCTTACCATACAGCCCAAACACCAGCGCTGCCAACGCCACGATGGCAACCCCTCTCAGCACCAAATAGCCTGCCGACACTGAAGCCATTGCCTCAGTAGGCGTATCGAGATACTGCAGGCAGGAGGCGTCGAGCTTAAAGCCCCAGAAAGGATAGAGGCTGGTGTCGGCAACAAATGCTAAAGCCATTGCCAATCCGATGATGGCATTGTAGCCATAGAACAGCCACCGGGGCACCTTCACCCATACGCTGACAATGGTCAGCAGGAACGGCACCGCCAAGAGATAGAGCGAGGTAGAGAGATCCAGCGACAGCCCGTGCCAAATAACCTGCCACACGTCGGCCAGCGTGTAGTCATGCCCCTCATGGTTGAAAAGCATGAATCCCACTTTGGCTGCGATGAACACCGTCACCGTCAGCAAGTAGAAGCGCAGCAGGTATCGTATTCTCTGTTTCAAAGCGATTGCATGTCGTTGAGTTTCTTATAATAGCCGTCGAAGGAAAGCAGCTCGTCGTGAGTGCCACGCTCTACGATGCGGCCTTCGTGTAGCACACATATCTCGTCGGCATTCTTGATGGTCGATAGCCGGTGGGCAATAGCTACGGTGGTGCGGGTCTTCATCAGCCGTTCCAGGGCATCCTGCACTAAGCGTTCGCTCTCGGTGTCGAGGGCCGATGTAGCCTCATCGAGTATCAGGATGGGCGGATTCTTCAGAATGGCACGTGCTATGGACACACGCTGACGCTGACCTCCGGAGAGCCGTCCGCCACGATCGCCGATATTGGTATCGAAGCCATGCTCCGACTGCAAGATGAAGTCATAGGCATTGGCAATCTTGGCGGCTTCCTCAATCTGTTTCTGCGTAGCGCTGTCCACACCAAAGGCAATGTTATTGCGGAACGAGTCGTTGAAGAGGATGGCCTCCTGATTGACGTTGCCGATGAGCTGACGTAGGTCGTAGATGCCTAACTCCTTGACGTTGATGCCATCGATTAGCACCTCACCCTCCTGCACGTCGTAGTAGCGTGGAATCAGGTCGACAAGCGTCGACTTGCCCGAGCCCGACTGTCCTACGATGGCGATGGTCTGTCCCTTGTGGATGGTGAGGTTGATGTTGCGGAGCACCCAATTGTCGCCATAACGGAACGACACATTGCGGAACTCTATTTCATGCTCGAAAGCGGCGATGTGCTTAGGCTGTGCCACCTCCTTGATGGTGTTCTCAGCCATGAGTATCTTGTCGATGCGCTCCATCGAGGCCAGACCCTTGGGAATGTTGTAGCCCGCCTTCGAGAACTCCTTCAGGGGATTGATGATTGAGTAGAGTATCACCATATAATAGATGAAGGTAGGCCCCGTGATGGTCTGGTTGTTGAGCACCAGCACACCTCCGAACCACAGCACAATGACAATCATGACCGTTCCGAGGAACTCACTCATGGGGTGAGCCGACGACTGGCGTATGTTCACCCGCATCAGGTCATCGCGATAGTTGCTGTTGATGCGGTCGAAGCGTGCATTCATTTTCTCCTCGGCACAGAAGGCCTTGATGATACGCAGGCCGCCCAAGGTTTCCTCCACCTGACTCATAGTGTCACTCCACAGAGCCTGCGCCTTCACCGACTGGGATTTCAGCTTGCGGCCTACCAGTCCCATGAACCATCCCATGATGGGAACAATGATCAGCGTGAAGAGCGTGAGCTGCCACGAGATGAACACCAACGTGGCAAAGTAGGCCACGATGAGCACGGGGTTCTTGAACAGCATTTCCAACGACGACATGATGCTGTTTTCCACCTCCTGCACATCACCGCTCATGCGGGCAATGATGTCACCCTTGCGTTCCTCGCTGAAGAATCCCAAGGGCAGAGAGGTGATCTTTCTGTAAAGCTGGTTACGGATATCACGTACCACACCCGTTCTGATGGGCACGATGCAGGCCGAGGTCAGGAAGTAGGCCCCAGTCTTCAGGAACGTGGTCACTGCAAGGAAGAGTCCGATGAGCAACAGCGTCGTCGTAGGTCCGAAGTCACGGATGAGTCCGTTGACAAAGTAGTTCAGGTTGTTCATCAGCACCGCCTGGGCGTTGCCCCAGTCCCATTCCATCACACTCGTTGCCGCCTCAGCGTCGCCCGTCTGGAAAAGTATCTGCAGGATGGGAATCAGCGCAGCAAACGAGAAAATATTGAGCAATGCCGACAGGATGTTGAACACCACCGACAGCACCAGGTACTTCTTGTAGGGCGGCACGAA
>CADBHI010000099.1 GCA_902794405.1 uncultured Prevotellaceae bacterium | reverse complement strand
GGCCATGCTCATGTAGAGCAGAGGAACGGTGGTGCCACTTTACAAAAGGGAATTTAAGTTCATAATGTCCGGGGAATTATCTTTGAATCTTGATATTCCTTGATTAGTGAATAGAATTGATTGGAAAACTCATCATGTTCACGGCACATCAGGTCAAACATCTCAGCACCGTCAAAGTGGCTGAGTACTTCACCCGCTTTCTTCCTGTCTTCCTTCCGCTTTTTGGCTCCCATGACAACGGAAACGGCATCGAAAAGTTCCTCGGATGTGTAGCCTTGTCCTGTGTCGCCAGCATCATACAGATTGTAGCCGGTGTTTTCATCTTCTGAGTATTTTATGCTTGCATACAGTTCCCTCACCTCTCTGGGTGTCAACTGGCGGAATAGCCCTCTTTGGCCGATAACAATAATAGCAGGAGAAATCCACTCTATATCTCGCTCCTTATGGTTATTGTTCACAGAAATGAATTTCACAATGGGGGTAATTGTCTTAACGATGTCCTTTGCCAACACTTCCATTCTTTCCCATACATCCATAGGCTTCCAGTCAAGAAGGACGAACATGGATACGGACAGGATGTCAGCAATCAGCAGGCTGACTATGATATTGTATGTATTCATAATGGCTATTGTTTATTATGTTTGATGAATGATGCGTTTTCAAGGGGCTTTTTCCGGCTTGCCAGTTTTTCCTCGTAGATAGCCATCATGCGCTCCCAGTTGTCTGCATAGTGCTGTTCCATAACACGGGTGATGTAGCCGCCGATGGATGTACCTGCAGGGGCTACATTATCCACGACCCACTTGGTAAGATTGTGGACTTCTGCACCGATGTAAGTGGCTTTCCGTGCATCCAACACATTAGAGACAAGGAAAGTGCTGTCGTAATCTCTCGCCAGCTGTGCAGTCCTGTTTCTCTCGGATGATGGTGGTCTGTCCACCCTTGCTGCCTTCGTTTTCTGTTCAGTTACTAATGGCTGAGGTGGCATTTCTATGTCATTTTCTTTCTGTTCTCCTGTTAATTCAGCGACTGGCGCCGGCGGTGTCATCAATCCCATTGCACCCGACATGGTTCTCATGTGGACTTGGTTAATGAGTTCCTGCTCGTCCACGTCTGGATTAGGTGTTCTTCTCTTTTCCTTCATACTTTCTGTTCTTCGTTGATGATATTGATAATTTCCTGTGCGAGTTCCCTGATGCCGCTACCTTTCAGAACGGCATTGTCTGGTGGTATGAGCGTTGAGCGGAGTACGGACTTCTGGCTGTCTGACAGTTCTCGGCGGAAACGTTTGCTGTCCGGCAGTGTGGCATCCAGTATGCGGAAGACCATCTTATGGATAGCATGGGTATAGGCATCGTAGATATCCGTCCGTTCGCGCTTGTCCATCATCGTCCAGAAGAGTAGAATTTCCTTTGTGCGTGCCGCTCCCGTTTTCATGAGCCTGTCACGGAATATGCAGGCGAACTGCAGGGCACTCTCCGTTACGTAGGGATCGGCACTCACAGGGATGAAGATGTAGTCCATTGACGTCAGTGTGGTGAGAACACCCTGGCTCTGCAGGGTGCCTGGCATGTCGAAAAAGAGAACGTCGAGCGGTTCCTTTCCAATAAGTGATTCCGCCCGACTGACGGCATTTACTGGAGTGGCATCCATGATGAGGAATGCCCCCTTACCTGTCTTTCGGAGTGCTTCACAAAGTTGTGCCTTTAGCCTCTCGTCCTCTTGGATTCGCTGAAGTTCACGGTTGCGTGAGCCGAGGATGCTGTGCTGGGGATGGTCGCAGTCGAGTACGCCCACGTCATAGCCTGCCACGTTGTGCAGATAGTTGGCAAGCACCGTTGTGACGGTGGACTTGCCAATGCCGCCCTTCTGTTAGGAAACGGCGACATAGATAGGTTTCTTTCCTTTGTTCATTTCGTATTCTTTGATTCTAATTGTTGATGATATTGATACTTTTGACATTAGTTCATTATAACAGCAAAACAGCATGACATTGAAACAGCAATTCTGTACTTCTCCAAGGCTCAGAAGCATTGGAGGTGTCCTGCATCGATGGTCGGGTGTTCTGAAGGTTCTCATATCCATTTCCTTTATGGTCTAGTGATACTATTATCGATTGCAAAGGAACAATGAAGAATTGAAACATCCAAGAAAATTGGGCCAGATGGTTAATTTGGCGGTGAATTGGCTGCAAGTGGCGTAGTTAAGCCCTTGTTAGAGTCCTGAAAACGCCGTAATTTTGCACCCGCAACAGGCGAGTCTGTGCAGAGATAAGTTTCTTTTCACGGATCAGAAGTCTGATCTGACAACGGAAACTGCGTTGTCAACAGAAGAATGACAGTACAAGCAGGCGTGACCCGTAATCTCATCCGCTCACGTAGCGGATTTATGTGTTCTCCAGAACACAGCAAGGTATGTTTTGCGCCGCTCGAAACTCCGTGAGCCGCTCAAAACTCCTTGCTCTGCCGAGGGCTGGGGCAGGCCTCCGAAGTCGGGCTGCCCGTTCAAACGAGCCGTTGGCAAAAGGCTGGAAATGGTGGCGGTGATAAGCACCACACCAACATAAACAGATGAATGTGATTTAACCATATATAATAAGATAAGGTATATGACAGACAGAAGAAAAGGCGGGAGGAATCCCAAGTTAGACCCGGCAGTAAACCGCTATTGTGTGCGGTTTACGGGAGAGGAAAACAAAAGACTGCTGGCTATGTTCAAGCAGTCGGGTATGCCATACATGGCATGTTTCATCAAGGCGCAGTTCTTCGGACAGGAGTTCAGGACATTCACGGATAACGGCAGCATGAAGCCCTACAATGACAAGTTGGCTTCGCTGAACAGCCAGTTCCGGCAGTTTGGCAATGACTATAATCTGGCGTTGAAAGAATTGAAGGTACGTTTTTCAGAGTCTCATGCCATCCAGTTGCTACATCGTATGGAGAAATCCCTTATGCAGATGGGAGAGGTTATGGATAAGGCAAGGCAACTGACTGAGGATGTCAGGAACAGACAGAATAAGAATGACAAGCGCATATAGCATGAGGACAAATGCTGCCATGTGAACGCCTTATATCGTCAGACTAAGTGGAAATCTTTGCAGTTTGGCAGAATCTTAGTTCCTTTGCATCCATCAAACGGAAAAGTGACCCGATATGGAAAGAATAGTAATCATCAACGAGAGCACTTTCGTCAAATGGACGAAGAGCGTGGAAAGGCTGCAAAGACTTCTTGAAAGTCAAGAGCAGCAGGTAAGGAACAGGAAGGCAACCGAATGGATTGACACAGATGAGGTGTGCCGCATGCTTGGCATTGGCAAACGCACGGAACATGCCATGCGAGAGCGTGGCGAACTGCCCTACTCAAAGTTGGAGCATAAAATCTATTATCGGACGGATGACATCATCCGTATGATGGCCTCTCATGATTCATGCGGCATCCCTACAGCGAATATCCAGAAAATATCTGAAAAAATAAACCGTAAACAATCATGACAGAAGGAGAATGGACAAGTGGAATGATGGTGGCTGACGAGCAGATACTCGCCCACATCGAAGAGATTGGAAAGACGATAGCAAGTGCAAAGGACACTTTCAAGGACTACCGACCGCTTTTGGGTGGTGACCGCTGGATAAGCGACCGCAAGGCAGCGGAGTTCCTGCAAGTCAGCCGCCATACGCTACTCTCATATAGGCAGAAACAAATCCTTGTTGCTTGGCGGAAAGGTACTCTACCGTGAGAGCGACCTGCAAGGCATCCTACAGCAGAACTATGTGCCAGCATCCAGGCATATCCATTGATGATGCAGGTAATGGCAATTCAGAGTAAAGCAGTGAGGCTATCCGATTAGTTTGGGATTGTCTCACTGCTTTTTTTCTTGTTTGCGAATTATATCATAAAGCCCGTAAGAATTACTCAAAACATTTGGCAGTTCAAAAAAAATGATTACCTTTGCAACCGATAATGAGCGTTCTTTGGTCTAGTGAGAAATGTGTAGGAATATGTAAGTCCTCTCGTTTCTAAAGTGTTACCTGTCTCTTTATTGTTCAAAGGTAACTCACTGATATTCAAATCGAAAATAGGTACTCTACTATTTTGCAACCGTTCTCTTCCTGAGCACACGCAGGAGTGACTGCCATCATCAAAATGGCTGCAAATGCTGTGATAATAGTACTTTTCTTCATAAACTATCCTAATTGTGCGGGCAAAATTACGAATTTATTCCTGAAAATGACTATCTTTGCCGTTGCTTTTAATATGTTTTGTGAAATGACCCTAGAAGAAGCTATTGACGCCCGACACAGTGTAAGGGCATATAAGGAGCAGCCGTTGGCAGAGGATGTTGTCAAGGTGTTAGAAGAAAAAATCGCGGTTCTGAACCGTGAGGGTAAGTTGCATATACAGCTTATCCAGAACGAGCCGAAGGCATTCTTAGGCATGATGGCCAAATACGGAAAGTTCCGTAATGTAGGCAACTATATCGTTATGGCAGGACAGAAAGCAGATGACCTTGACGAGCGTGTCGGCTATTATGGAGAACATCTGGTGCTACTGGCTCAGGTACTTGGTTTGAACACATGCTGGGTAGGACTTAGTTACTCTAAAGTGCCGGGAACGTATGTGCTTGATGAGGGTGAGAAGATAGCCTGCTATATTGCCTTGGGCTATGGTGAGACGCAGGGTGTCGGACACAAGATTAAGACCATTAATCAAGTAAGTAATGTAAGCGATGTCACTCCTACATGGTTCCGCAAGGGTGTTGAAGCAGCTCTGCTTGCTCCTACAGCCGTGAATCAGCAGAAGTTCTCATTCGAGTATGTTGGGATGAAGGATGGTCATCATCAGGTACATGCCAAGAAAGGATTTTCGATGATTGGATATACCCAGATGGATTTGGGCATAGCTAAGTATCATTTCGAAATTGGTGCAGGAAAAGAAAACTTTGAGTGGGTATGAACATTGAGCAGGTCAGAGAGTACACGTTATCACTTCCAGGAGTGACCGAAGACAAGGCGTTTGGTGAAGACATCCTTAACTTCCGCTTGGAGGGAAAGATTTTCGTTTGCCTGTGGCTAGGCGGTGGCAGGTATGATATGAAGGAAGGAGTTTCAAGAATTGCCTTGAAGCTATCTCCAGAAAGGAACATCGAACTCAGAGAACAATTCTCAGCCGTGACGCCAGCCTATCATTGGAACAAGACGCACTGGAGCGATGTCTATTATGAAGAAATGGACGAAGCAATAGTAAAGAGGCTGATTAAAGAGTCATATCAGCTCATAGCATCGAAACTTCCAAAGGCAATTCGATCAATGTATTTGTCTGAATAAAATTGATTTAGATGTGGTAAAATGAAAATGCAATGCTGAAATTTATACATCTGTTCAAGAATTATTATTTTGGGGTATCTGTTATTGGAATTATAGCTTTTGTGATTCAGGAAATCCCATATATTATTATGCCATTGGTTAATCCAGTCCACAATCCCATCATGTGCATGAAGAATGAAATTGAATGGTTAGTTACAATTCAGAACATAACTGGTGTATTGACTATGGTTTTGTTAATGCTGATTGTTCGGGATGATGTTGGTCTCTTTTCATTAAGAACAGCAAAAGAAAAAATATTATTTGCATTGACAGTTTTAATGTTGTTGATTAATTTTACAGGGTGGACTATTTACTATTCTGGGTATCAGTATGGATGGTTGATAGTGATTAGTCAGTTTATGGCTGTTCCACTATATTATTTATTTTATGGAGTCTGGAAAAGCAATTATCCGATGGTCGGAACGGCTGTGTTGTTTCTCATTTTTCATACAATAAATGGATATATGAATTTTGTAACTCAGTAAATCCCAATTTATCGAAATGACGCTGACCTACATCTTCCATAGCGGCTTTGTGCTCGAAACGGAGCAGTCCATCCAGATATTCGACTACTGGATGGATCCAAGTGGTGTGATGGATGGCTTGCTGCGGAGCGAGAAACCCATGTATGTCTTCTCCAGCCACTTTCACGAAGACCACTTTACGAAGGAAATCTTTGAGTGGAAGAAGCAGAAACCGAATATCACCTACATTCTCTCCAAGGACATCTACAAACATCGGAGAGCAAGCAAAGAAGATGCTGACGTGTGGTTGGCCAAGGGAGGCACATGGTCTGACGATAGCATATCCGTATGGGCATTGGGCAGTACAGATAGCGGTGTTTCGTGGATTGTAGAGACTGAGGGTAAACGTATCTTCCATGCGGGCGACCTGAACAACTGGTATGCCAAGTTCCTGACGGACGACAATCCTGATCAGGAGCGATACAGTTTTGAGATGGAAGAGACGTTCAATCCGATAGCTCACGAGAAGCAATTTCTTGGCGAGTTGAAGGACATCCGTAAGATTGCCGACAGTTTCGATGTGGTGATGTTCCCCATAGATGGGCGTGTCGGTAATGGCTATACCCTTGGTGGCCGTCAGTTCATCGAACGGTTCAAGATCGGGCTGTTCGTCCCTATGCACTTCACTACAGGCTTTGAATCCTCTTGGCGCATGAAAGAGTTTACGGATGATAAAGGCATCCCATTCTGGGAGATAACCAAGGAAGGAGAAAAGATAGAGATATGAGTTTTATCAAGTATATAGCAGACGAGAGCCACTACAAGGAAGTCCTGTCGCTAGTGGAAAAGGCCAAACGGACAGTGTGGATTGGTACGGCAGACATCAAAGATCTGTACGTTCATGATAAGCCATTCCTTGCAATGATAGCTTCCTTGCTCAAAAAGGGCGTGGAGGTCAGGCTGATTCATGCCAAGGAACCTGGAACAGCATGGAGAGAGGATCACGAGAAGCATCCGATTCTATATGACGGCATGGAGCGTGTGCTATGTCCGAGAGTTCATTTCAAACTTATAATCATTGACTCTACCATTGCCTACGTCGGCTCTGCAAACCTGACCGGTGCAGGCATGGGAATGAAATCACCTAAGAAAAGGAATTTCGAGGCGGGCATCCTGACCGATGACCCCGAAATGCTTGATGCAGCCATCGAACAGTTCGATAACGTCTGGATTGGCAAGTTTTGCAAGGACTGTGGTCGTAGAGGATATTGTTCAGACCCAATAAAATAGTGTGATTATGGAAGTAACGAACCTGTTGACATTTACTGAGCGTAAGCAACTGAGAGAGTGGTTTGAGCAGAATTATCTTTCAGAGAAGTTTTGTTGGGTGGCTTGCAACAGGTCAAAAGTTCCAAAACCCGATACTTTGCCTTACATTGACATCGTTGAAGAAGCCCTTTGTTTCGGATGGATAGATTCAACGAACAAACGATTATCTGATGGAATACTGGCACAGAGATTGTCACCCAGGCGCAAGGGTAGCCATTGGACTGAATTAAATAAGGAACGATGTAGAGACCTTGAACAACGTGGTCTGATGACTGAGGCAGGGAGAAAGGTCTTGGGAGAAGCGAAATGACCATGAGTAGGATTATCAGAGAAGCCCAACCATCGGACATGGCTGATATCATGAAAGTCATGGATGCTGCAAAGAACATAATGCGGCAGTCTGGCAATATGCACCAGTGGGGAGAAGGCTACCCGTCCGAAGTTGTCATTACGGCTGACATGGAGCAGAATGGCGGTTTTGTAATTGAGGATGACAATAAGATTGTTGGCTACTTCGCTTTTCTGCCATCCCCTGAACCTACATACGCCAAGATCAATGAAGGCGACTGGCTTGATGATGAGCGCCCTTATCACGTTGTCCACCGCATAGCCAGTTATCCCGATGCTCACGGTATATTCAGCAGCATCATGGACTACTGTTTCAGGCATGACCCAAACATCAGGATTGACACCCATAGGGACAATAGAATCATGAAGCACAATATCATGAAGCACGGTTTCACCTATTGCGGTATCATCTATCTGACCTCTGGTGATGAGCGATTAGCGTATCAGAAGCATAGAGAAGATTAGCCACTGAGTTCTGGTTACAGGTTTACTGTATTACAGTAAAGAACCTTGGAGTTGATTAAACACTCGACCTGAACGGTCATGGGCTTGTTCTCATTTACAGGGTTGGCATTCGAGCCGTTAGCACCTGTGATGTTTGAATTCTGTTCCATTTTACCACCTTCTTAACAAGTTAGACACTACATTGTTGATGACTTCAAGATTCTGCTCGGATGTAACCCGAGCCTCCACGGATTAATACTTGCAGTTTTAGCCTTATTACAAGCTACAACAGCGATTACAACACTCAGGACAGACAGTCCCACGGCACCCACTTTGAGTGCAATTAATTTTTCTTTTTTCATTATTAAATTGTTTTGTGAGGTTACAGCTCATAGAACAGCACCCTCTAGTTAATAATTTAATGTTCATCATCTCATCGAGTTTATTTTTGATAGTCTGGTCTCGCGTCGTATGCTCCTTCTTACTGGTCTTAGCCGTTATTATAGGGGTATAGAGCCTGTCATCCATTGCCATAACCTTCTCGCTGATCATAATTAAAGATGTTTTAGCATAAAATAACCGGGATATACTTCAACTACCTCAATCTCTTCTAAGGAGTCAATCCTTGTTTTCAGATGCTTCATGTCTGTCAACATCTTGTTTATAGTTTTCTTAGAGTTATACATGTAAGTACCAACTCCTGCTGCGGCTACTCCTGCGAGAGCAATGCCTAGCCAGAACTTCCAACCCTTGCCTTTCTTCTCAGGGAGGGGAGCAGGGGCTACCGTCATCACCCCTGCATTAGATAATTCTTTACTTGTCATAATCAAGATCGTTATCGTTATTAAAGTTGCACATTTCCAGAATCTCAAACACCTTAGTCTCATCGAAGTCATCAATCCTTGCTTTCAGATGCCACATGTCAGCCAGCGTCTTGTTCTCTTCGCAGCCATAGCCAATTAGGTAGAAGCAAGACAGCACCATTTCTGCCTCAGCGTTTCCCTTCATGGCAATGTCGTGAAATATTCCAAACACCATTTCAGCATCTTCTTCATCATTTCCATTTTGCATTATGGAAACAGCAATCTCCATCATGGCTTTTGTATTGCCAAGATCTGCAGCATTCTGGAGGTACATAACACCCTTGTGGGCGTTTTTCTTTACTATGTCACCTTCCATATACAGCTTTGCCAGGTAATAGGCAGCCTCAGAGTTACCATTGTCGGCAAGTCCTTGAATGAACTTGATTGCATCCTTGGTTTTACCCAACATGACCTTCTCTTCAATAATCTGAATAGGCAGGTTAGCTATTTTTACTATTGAACCTACTACGCCGTTCTTTTCCTGCTGTGCCTTGGCTCCTACCTGGGGAGCGTTGGCCGTAAAGTTTTTCTTTTTCATTTAGATTTATGATTAGTTACATCTTTCGAGTATGCCCATGAAAGTTACCAGTGCGTTTCTTGACTTTAAGAAGGTCAACCGCCAAATCCGCGTCGATAATAATAGTATTACCTATTTGGCTTATTGCCGCGTCTATCACACCACTTTGCTTTATGCGTGATGCTGTTGCGGTACTACATCCTAACAGGTCACACAATCCCTGGAGTCCGTACACATAATGTTTTTTCACCTTTACACCTTCGTTGGACTCAGGTGCAAACATTGCTTCGGCGAAGCACTCTTTGAGCCTGCTGAAGAACTCATCAGAGCTCATGTTAATTAAAAATTGCTGTTCCATATTTATAACAGTTTACATGTCGTGGTGCAAAGGAACTGCTATTCTGTAAACTGTACAAGACTCAATAAACTCAATAAAAAGAAACCGTGGTCTCAATAAAAACTTTGGGCGTTTAGTAAATTCTCAATAAAAATGTCAATAAAAAAAGCACCATACCTATAGGGTACAGTGCCTAGCTATAACATTTGAGTAGGACAGACTACATTTTGATAGTATATCGAGTAAGATCGTTACAGTTGTGTCTTACTTCATCGATGATCTCCCTGCATCGTTGCTCCTTCATTTTAATCTTGGACCCTATGGCAATAAAATCATTGATGGAAGGATGTCCTGTGCCGTTCACGGATGTGGCATGTTCACCGTTGTACCCTTCTGTACATAGGGTGAGGTCGTATGCAGGTGCGAGTTGCCACTTCCAGCTATTATCACTTCGAGTGACCAGGAAGCTGAAATTCTTGCAGTGATCGTCTTTGTTGTCGGTAAGATAGTTGAATACCATGCGTCTGTACATTTCCTCTACGTCCATCGCATTCTGTGTAAGATAGCCTGTCAGTGCAAGGAGATTGTTATAGTCGAGGACAGGATTAGAGAGCGATATGCAGAGTAGTCCTCCAGCCGTGGCGGTATGGATTCTGTTGTCTTCAGCATCTATGTCGAATCGGCGAGAGGCAAAATAGCGTCCGTTTATCAGTTTGAAGTCTGGCACGCTGATACCGCATTGCCTGGCCACCTCATTGTAGTGATACTCCTGCTGCCCCATGTCTTGTGGATCGTATGTGTGACGAAACTTTATAAGCCAGTGGCCTTCAACGTCAGAAAATACAGCTTTTGGACGGGCACCACCGCTATTGCCACTATTATATAGTAGTAGCCCTGCGTCTGTGTCCTGTTGCTCCTTCAGTACCTCTAATGCTTTCTCTTGCAGCAGGTCAAAGTCCGTTGTCTCATTGCCTTTATGAATAATTGTTTCTGGGTGGTAGGTCAACGCTCCCATGCCACCGCTGCCGACAATGCTTAGACGGTCAAGCGCAGACAGGCTGAAGTCATCTATACCTTCCTTCTGTAGCAACTTGTGGAGCAGATAACGGCCATAGCCATCAGGCTGGCTGTCTTCAAAGATTCCGAAATTGCCATAGAAAGGTGAGGGCTTCGCCAAGAACAGGCCTGGCCGTAGCGGCAGTTCCAATGGGGAAATGCTAAAACCATCGGCCAGCCAAGTTCTGTCGTACTCAAAGGCACACAGCTTGTTATCGGGGGTCAGTGAGAGCTTACCCACTATACGGTCGTGATATTTCACGTTGAGCAGTTCAATCTTCATCATACCCTATGCGCCTTTTTCTTGTTTTGGTTCTTGCGGATTTGTGTAAGTTCTTCCATCGTGGAATATTTAGGCTGGTCAAACAGACCTTTTATCTCTGACGTGTAGCCCATTGCAATTGCAATGCCAATGAGGTTCTTAAGAGAAATCAGTCCCTTCTGTTCAAACCTGACGATATTGCTAACGGCTACTCCCGACTGTTCGGCCACCTGCTCGCGTGTAAGATTCTTCTCTATG
>CADBHI010000098.1 GCA_902794405.1 uncultured Prevotellaceae bacterium | reverse complement strand
ATGACAAACGTTTCACCTATATATTGTAAATCGCACTTTTTAAGTAGCACTTCTCACACCTCCCTCACCCAAATTAGGTGTAAGAGGTGTGAGAAGTGATACTTGAAAAGTGTGATTCATTATCATACGATCATTGAACCGTGAGCATTCGTCGGAGTACAGGTATTAACACCTATATACTATAACGACAGATAAAAAAAACATAACAGAATAAAGATATGCAAGTGAAAATCCGTGGTTTCAGGATTGAACTTCAGGATATTGAGCAAACGCTGCTGCGTCATCCCGCTGTCAGCCAGTGCGTGGCCAATGTTCGAACCATTGGCGGTACACCGCAATTGGTGGCCTTTGTGGTCAGCAGTCAGGACGACCTGCAGAGTAAAGAACTGCATGATTATCTATCAACCCTGCTGCCATCATATATGTTGCCTTCTTATTGGAGTATCCTTCCTGCATTTCCTCTTACGCCTAATGGAAAAATCGACTATCGGCGACTGCCTGCACCACAGCATTATGCTACAACTGTGAAAAGCGAACGACCAACGATGAGCGAAATCGAGCGTAGGCTGTGTGCCATTGCTTTGGCCAGGTTGGGACAGTCCTGCTCGTCTGGCTGGTATAAAGGCTATGATGCAGCTAAACCGGTTGTTGTGCTGGTATGTGGCTATACGCCTGCCCATCCTTTCTATTCCGACTATCTTGAGGTTCTGCATCGCGACTTCTCCGTCTGGGTGTTCGATTCCTTCTTGTTTTGGAATGAAGAATCTTCTGATGCGGTCAGCTATGTAAACTATCTGTTGATAGAAACGGAGCGGGAGATGAATAGGGTAGGAGCTAAGGTTTATGCTGTAACAGGCCATTCAATTGGTTCGGCACTGGGATTGCTGTTGGCTGAACGATTGCGTCAGCGAGGCAACCCAGACATCCGTATGGTTGCCATTGGGACGTCGCTGCATGTCAACTCTCGCACGCTGGACTTTATCGGTGATAGTGACATGCCACTCAAGCAAATGCAGGCATCCATGCCGCCACTGCATTTTGAAGGCAACTTGCGTGTTGCCCTTGAACAGAAGCCGGAGGCATCCGTCGTCCTGAATGGTGAACCAAATCCTGAGTTTGAGAAATTGTCTCAAACCCATATTGTACAAAACGAACAGTTGTGGAAACGCACCTATCCTTCCGTAAAGTTCTTGATGCTGGATGCCTCCCATTTTGAGATGCTTCAGCCTCGGTTCCTTCCATTGTTGGCTGAACTGATGGGAAGAAAGACTGATTGACTTTGTCCGTATTGCTATTTAGACATAGCACAAATAGTCCCCTTTTGTAAGATTTTGCTATCTCGGCTTTGCAATTTAAAGGAAATGTTGTACCTTTGCAAACTGATATAGAACAGATTTACGAGCATGGAGGCATTTTTCCGTACACATCGCTACTTGGTTGAGCATGTCAATGCTGCAGTTCGTCGTACCCTGATGGATGAGATCGACTGGAGTGACCGCATGATTGGAATTAAAGGTACCCGAGGAATTGGAAAGACCACCTTTCTTCTGCAATATGCTAAAGAGCGCTTTGATGTGAACGACCGTCAGTGTCTTTACATTAATATGAACAATTTCTACTTTCAGGGACGGGGTATTGCTGATTTTGCAGGTGATTTCTATCACAAGGGTGGGAGAGTGCTGCTCATTGATCAGGTCTTCAAGCAGCCCGACTGGAGTGCAGAGCTTCGCAAGTGCTACGACCTGTATCCCGGGCTGAAGATTGTATTCACGGGCAGTAGCGTGATGAGACTGAAAGATGAGAATCCTGAACTCAATGGCATTGTCAAGTCCTACAATCTTCGTGGATTCTCCTTCCGTGAGTTCGTTAATCTGCTTACGGGCAATGACTTCAGGCCTTATACGCTCGACGAGATTCTACGAGACCACGATCGCATTGTCAAGCAGATACTGCCAAAGGTATCGCCGCGCCGCTATTTCCAGGATTATATCCATCATGGCTTCTACCCCTTCTTCCAGGAGCATCGCAACTATTCCGAGAATCTGCTGAAAACCATGAATATGATGACCGAGGTAGATATCCTGCTCATCAAGCAAATAGAATTGAAATACCTGACAAAGATAAAGAAGCTCTTCTATCAGCTGGCTGAGGAAGGTCCTAAGGCACCTAATGTGTCGAAGCTGTCGCAGGATATCGAGACTTCGAGGGCAACGGTCATGAACTATATCAAGTATCTCACTGATGCTCGTCTGCTGAACATGATTTATCCCGTTGGCGAAGATTTCCCCAAGAAACCCTCCAAGATTATGCTTCACAACTCCAACCTGCTCTACGCTATCTATCCTATCCATGTGGAGAAGCAGACGGCTATGGAGACCTTCTTCGTAAACTCCCTATGGAAAGACCATAAGGTCAACCAGTCTGGGCGTGACCAGTTCTATCTAGTTGACGGACATCTCAAATTCAGGGTTTGCGATGCCAGCGTCCATAGCAAGACGAGAATGACCCCTGATACCATTTATGCCAGGTATAACACGGAAATAGGTTCAGGTAATCAGATTCCTTTGTGGTTGCTTGGGTTCTTATATTAATAACAAAAACAATTTATCAATAATATGAAACATTCTTTACGTAGTGCTGTGTGCACAGAAGGCCGCCGTATGGCGGGAGCCCGCGCCCTATGGGTGGCTACGGGCATGAAACAAGAACAGTTTGGCAAACCTATCATAGCCATTGTCAATTCCTTTACCCAGTTCGTGCCGGGACATACCCATCTGCACGAAATCGGACAGATTGTCCGTGAGGAAATCGAGAAGATGGGCTGTTATGCCGCTGAGTTCAACACCATCGCCATCGACGACGGCATCGCCATGGGTCACGACGGCATGCTCTACTCACTGCCTTCGCGCGACATTATTGCCGACTCGGTAGAGTATATGGTCAATGCCCATAAGGCCGACGCCATGATCTGCATATCTAACTGCGATAAGGTGACACCTGGCATGCTGATGGCCTCAATGCGCTTGAACATCCCTACCGTCTTCTGCTCTGGCGGTCCCATGGAGGCTGGACGCTGGCGTGGTGAGAATGCCGACCTTATCACCGCCATGGTGAAGGGTGCCGACCCAGAGGTCACCGACGAGGAAATGAGGGAGATTGAGGGCTGTGCCTGCCCTGGCTGTGGATCATGCTCTGGTATGTTCACCGCTAATTCCATGAACTCCCTCACCGAGGCTATCGGTCTCTCACTGCCTGGCAACGGTACTATCCTTGCTACCCATACCAACCGCATAGAACTCTTTAAGCAGGCTGCCCGCCAAGTGGTGAAGAACGCCTTGGCCTACTACGAACAGGGCGATTCCTCGGTTCTACCAAGAAGTATTGCTACCCGTCAGGCTTTCCTGAATGCTATGACGCTCGACATTGCCATGGGTGGTTCTACCAACACCGTGCTCCATCTCTTAGCAGTAGCTCAGGAGGCAGGTGTCGACTTCACCATGAACGACATCGACGCCCTCTCACGTAAGACACCCTGTCTTTGTAAGCTGGCTCCTAATACCCAGAAATACTCTGTACAGGAGTGCGGACGTGCCGGTGGTATACTCGGCATCCTCAACGAGCTCGACAAGGGTGGTCTTATTGATGGCTCTGCCATTCGTGTTGACGGTATGACGCTTGCTGAAGCCATGAAGAAATATAGCATTGTCGACGGCCCTGTCGACTCAGAAGCCAATCGCATCTATCAGACGGCTCCCGGTAATCGTTTCTCAACGAAGATGGGCAGTCAGTCGGAAAAGTGGGGAACACTCGACACTGATCGTGCCAACGGCTGCATCCGTGACATTGAGCATGCCTATACCAAGGATGGCGGACTGGCCGTGCTCTTCGGCAATATAGCCCAGGATGGTTGCGTAGTGAAGACTGCAGGTGTCGATGAGTCATTGTGGCATTTCGAAGGTCCCGCCGTCGTGTTCGACTCTCAGGAGGATGCTTGCGAGGGCATCCTTGGCGGTAAGGTAAAGAAGGGCGACTGCGTTGTCATCACCCACGAAGGTCCCAAGGGAGGCCCAGGCATGCAGGAGATGCTCTATCCCACCAGCTATATCAAGTCCATGCACATGGGTAAGGAGTGTGCCCTTATCACCGACGGCCGCTTCTCTGGTGGCACCAGCGGCCTCTCTATCGGTCATATCTCGCCTGAGGCTGCCAATGGTGGTAACATTGGCAAAATCAAGGATGGCGACATCATCGTTATCGACATTCCTAACCGTTCTATCAACGTTAAGCTTAGCGATGAAGAACTGGCCGCACGTCCCCAACAGCCACTCCGCCGCAACCGTATTGTATCCAAAGCCCTCTGTGCCTATGCCCAGAGTGTCAGCTCTGCAGACAAAGGCGGTATACGTATCATAGAGTAAATCATGAACACGACTATAAAACAGGCAAAATTATGGATGATTGTCGTCTTTGCTATTCTATGCAGCAGTAGTTCAGACGACATCGAGACAGTACCACAGAAAGACTATTTCACTCTATGGAATACATGTGAGGCACTGACCGTGCTGCAAGATTATGTAAGTGACGTGACTGACCCGAATTCCAGTCATTTCATTAAAGAGGAAGATCGTATAGTCACGTTTGATATGGATGGTACCTTCATTGGTGAACTCTATCCTACGTATTTTGAATATAACCTGCTGGAATACCGTGTACTGGATGATGAGTCGTATAAAGACATCGCACCAGACGATGTCAGGGAGACAGCCCAGCAAATCAGAGACTTTGTGAGAAACGGCACACCGCTGCCCGCTCATTTCGACATGAAGCACGCCCGCGCTGCGGCAAAGGCATACGAAGGAATGACACTGAAAGAGTTTGATGAATACGTCAAGGCGTATGCAGCTCAACCGGCAAACGGATTCAGTGGAATGACCTACGGCGATAGTTTCTATAAGCCCATGCTTCAGGTGTTTGATTATCTGAGTGATCACGGCTTTACGTATTATGTCGTTTCTGGTTCCGACCGCTTCATTTGCAGGTCATTGGTAGAATCACTGGGCATCAGTCCCAATCGTGTGATAGGCATGGACGTTATGTTCCGTTCCAGTAAGCAGGGTGGCGACTCTGGTGTCGGTTACACGATGGACAAGGAGGAATACCTTGTCAGGGACGACTCGCTGATCATCAAGAACCTGAAGACCAATAAGGTGTTGCAGATTAGTCAGGAGATTGGAAAGGTACCCGTTCTGTCATTTGGAAACAGCAGCGGCGACGAGGCCATGCACAACTATTGCTTAGGCAACCAGAAGTACCGTACTGCCACGTTCATGCTGGTGGCCGACGATGATGTTCGCGACCATGCCGACCTTGAAGAGGGGGCCAGGCGTGAGGCTAAATGGCGTAAGGCAGGATACCATGTCATCTCGATGAAGAATGACTTTAAGACCATCTACGGTGAGGGCGTAAAAAAGACAGAGTTCAAATTTGATTAATTCCCCACGGGCCTTTTCGTTAAACATTGCAACTTTTTCAGCGCGATTGCGATTAATTTACGGATTATTTCGTATTTTTGCGTCTGACGGTCTGCACCTCATCTTCGTGGAGTTGAAGAAGTTCAAGCCGCAGACTTATGCGGAGAAAAAGATGCAAATGCTTTGGCTCCGCTTCCTCACTGAAATCAATGATGAAACACGCGAAGTCCCGGCTGAGCTATTGGAAAATGCCGAAGTGAGCGAAGCCCTTGAAATCGTGGAACGTGCCGCCTTCGACGATGCAGAAATGCGGGCTTACGACAAGTTCTGGGATAATGTTAGTGTGCAGAAGACGTTAGACAATGCTCGTAAACGAGAGATTAACGCGGTGAAGCGCGAGGCTGAGAAAGCCAAGGCAGAGGCAGAAGAAGCCAAGACCAAACTAAAACAAGAGAAACTCGACACCGCCCGCAAGATGAAGGCTAAGGGCTTTGCTATTGCAGACATCGCAGAGATTACCGACCTCACTGCCGAGGAAATCGAGGGGCTGTAAGAATAACGAAAACGAACGACAATAGCGGATAGCCCGGCACCGGCACTATCCGCTTTTTCAATCAAACGACCGACTGACTTATGGAACAGAAAATCCGGAGCAGCGAGAGCAGGGTCCGCTCGGCTTCGCCGCTACTGAAAAGGACGCAAGAACTATAACATTTTCGTTTCCTACCTACTATTTAATAGGAAAGAAATAAATATTTTTGTGTTTCTCGATGATTATTTGTACCTTTGCAGTTCCAATTGATAGATTGCGATTGATGAAAGGGCGATGCTTGTTACTGGTTTTGCTGCCGCTGATCCTCCTTGCCGCCTGTGACGACGGTGCTCGGCAGCGACTTCAGCTTGAGGAGCTGGAGCTGATGAACCGTGCCGACAGCCTGATGACCAACGACTCGCTGGCCCTCGACCTTTCCGGGTGGTTCGATGACCACGGCACCCCCAACGAGCAGATGCGGGCCTACTACATCCTCGGCCGCACCTACGCTGACCTGGGTGAGGCACCCCAGGCCATCGAGGCCTACAATGATGCTGCCGACAGGGCCGACACTACAGCAGAAGATTGTAACTACTGGACATTGTGCAGGGTGTATACCCAGATGGCGAATGTCCTTTATTATCAAGGTCTTTATAGTGAAGACTTGAAATGTCTTGATTTGGCCACCTATTATGGATATTTAGCATCTGATACCCTTTCAGCACTCTTGGCATATGCCCAGAAAATGGGAGCGTATCACATGATGAAGAAGCCTGATTCCATGCTTGCTGTTTCTAATATGGTTTATCAACAACTATGCAACGTAGGCTATCCTGAAGTCGCTGCAGGAATGCTTTCTCATTGTCTATATTATTTGATTGACAAGGGAGAATTTGAATTGGCTTATCAGCATATGAAGATATACGAGAATGAATCAGGCTTTTTTGATAAGAATCATGAAATTGCTTCTGGCCGGGAAGTATATTATTACTCAAAAGGCTATTATTTCCTAAAAACAGACCAGCATGATTCTGCTGAGTATTATTTCAGAAAGGAACTATCAAAAGGTCTGGATTTCAACAATCAGAATGCAGGTGCATATGGATTGGCCCTTTTGTACCAGCAAAAACATCAACCAGACTCTGCAGTCAAGTACGCACTTTACAGCTATGCGATGAACGACTCCTTGATTTCTCAAGAGAAAACTACCGAGGTGGCAAGGGTGAAATCGCTATATGATTATCGTAGGTATGAGCAGCAGGCACAGCAGGAGAAGGATCGTGCTGACCGTGAACGTGCCAAAACTATAACCGTATTCGTGTTGGCAACGATTGTTTTCTCAATAGTAGTAGTCATAATATGGATTCAGCGGAAAAGGCATCGCGCTACCTATCGAAAGGCAATCAGGAAACTTAGTGAGGCGCAGAATACGATACTCCAATTAAGGTCACACGAAGCAATACTGAGATCTGCGATAGAAAAATACGCGGAAGAACATGTTGAGGCGGAGGAGCTAAAGTCAGAAATGGCAATTCTAAGAATGTCCATTCTTAATCGTGAAGAAGAAATAGAGAGGCAAAAAGCGATAGTAGCTGATTTCCAGCAGAAGGAACAGCAGACGAAAAAGAGCGTGGAACAGCTGATAAACGAGTCAAACACCTATAAACATCTGCGGACTATTGCCAATCAAGGACGGCGTTTAACCGATGAAGACTGGAACCAGCTTATGCAGCTTGTCATAACCCTGTTGCCAGGTTTCTATAACCTGATTTCTTCGAAAGAGCGTAAACTTTCTCAGCTTGAATACCAGATATGCATATTGGATCGACTGGACATAGAACCCAGTCGGATGCAACACCTTTTAGGTATATCAGAGTCCTATGTCTCAAGAATACGTGGTGGCCTTCACAAAAAAATATTTGGTTCAGACGCCACTGGCAAGGAGTTTAGCCGCGTAATCAGTACAATCGTTTAATAGTATAGTAATTGTAAACTCCTTGTTTTGTACTGAATACCAGTTACTTACAAAATTAGTAAAGTTTTTGTAAAGTTCTGCTCGTCCCAAAGCTTGGCTCATTACTATCATATTCTTAATTTTGCAGCGGAGATTTTTTCAAATACAAAACAAAATTAAGATTATGAACAAAAGAATTTTATTGTTAGCACTCTCCTTCATATTGTTAGGAGGTGTAAAGATGGAAGCCAGTGAACAGGGCTTCAATGTGTCATTAAGTGTTAAGAGAATCGATCATATCCCAGGGATACCTGGAGGTTCGAAGAACCCAATCGAGTTCCCGACTGTCAGTCAGGATGGACACACGATTGAGATCGACATTCCTCATCCTGAGTATGTGTTGAACATCGTCGACAGCAACGACAATGTTGTTTATACGGTGGTTGTTCCCTCAAATGTCTCTGAGGTAGATTTGCCAGACACACTTTCTGGAACCTATGAGCTTCAGCTCATTCAGGGCAACTGGTGTTTCTACGGTGATATCACGCTGTAAGACAATCTCTCTCGCGCTGGGAGCGGCTAATTGTAGCTGCTCCCGCATTTCCTCTCTTTTTTTATCATTTTTATTCATAAATGATGTTAAAGGCAAGCAGTCATTTAAATAATATCTTATCTTAATTATTAGGAACCTTTTACAAACAAAAGATTATGAAAAAGACAATCATATCTTTACTGCTTCTGGCAGTGCCAGTTGTAATGTCTGCCCAGCTGAAAGTATTCAGCACAGGGAATGTTAGTTTAAAAACAACAGCCAATAATCCCTATGCCTATCTGATGGTAAGTCCGTCTACATATACTGGCTATTCAAGTTATAGTATCGGTACCCTTTCGAGCACTTATGTTACTAAAGCTTTTAGTGCTGGTGTAATGGCAACAGCCTTTTCTGATTCTCCGTTGAGTAGCTACCGTTCGTTTGGCGTGATTGGAAAAGCTGGTAATGCCACGTCGGGTTATAACTACGGCTTGTTTGGTATGTTGCCTGGATCAAATAATGGCGGTGCAGTAGTAGGTGTACTGTCAGACCAAATGGGTATTTATATTAACGGTAGGTATGCTGGCTATTTCAACGGTGATACAAAGGTTAACGGTACTCTCTACGCCACTAGCGTCCAAAATACATCGGATATCCGCTTGAAGGAAAACATCGTTAGTCTTATTGATAAGGAAGATGGTAACACTACGCTTGACAAGATTCGCAGGATGAACGTCATAGAGTATAACTTCAAATCTCAGACTGAGATTCCGCAAGCTGAGCGTGACACCATTAGTCCAGAGATGATAAGGAAGGACGATGAACTGTCAAAAGATCGCCATTATGGATTGTCAGCCCAAGAGTTGCAAACGCTTTATCCTTATTTGGTTAAAGAAGGTCAGGATGGTTATCTTACGGTTAACTATATAGAACTGGTACCTATCCTCATCCGTTCTATCCAGGAGTTGAAGCAGGAGTTGGACGAGGTGAAGGGAGTAAGTGGTAACGCAAAAATGACACGAGGCACAACTACAGCTGTTTCAGGTGCATCAGCATCATATAATGTCCTTTACCAGAACACGCCCAATCCATTCAAGGAGCAGACCACCATCCGCTTCTCATTGGCCAAAGATGCCCACGATGCAGCCATCTGTATCTTCGATATGACGGGCAAGATGCTGAAGAAACTGCCCATTTCATCGGGAGAAACCAGTGTCAGCATCAACGGTTGGGAGCTTGGTGAGGGCATGTTCCTTTATACTCTTATGGTCAACGGTCGTGAGATTGATACAAAGCGGATGATTATAACGAAATAAGGGAGGATGGCCTTATGAGAAACATCAAGTACTTAATCTGCTTGTACTTAGTTTGTCTTTCACTCAACGTCTATGCACAATTAAGTACAAATGAAAAGCCTGTCAGCTTTTCTATGAAGATAGATCTGAGTGGAGGTAAGAGAAGTCCTGTTCAATCAGTTACTACACCAGTGTTGGACATGGAAAAGATAGAAGCTGAAGACAAAGAGGACGAAGATTATGATATGCCACCCCGTTTTGGCTATCCACATAAAGTAAATTATGACCTCAACAACTCTGGCACTTGGTATACTCTACCAAACGGAGATAAATTGTGGCAATTGAATGTCATCTGTCCCAATGCATTGTCTGTGAATTTCTGCTATGACAAATTCTGGCTTCCAGAGGGTGGGAAATTGTTTGTCTATTCAAAAGACAAGCAATACTCAATCGGCGCTTTTACCAGTAGAAATAATAAAGGTACAAGGGAACATCTACGAGGTTTTGCTACAGGTCTTGTATATAGTGACAATGTTATGTTGGAGTATTATCAGCCAAAAGATTCAGAGTACGATGCAATCATTTCAATAGATTTTATTGTTCATGGTTACAGGTACATAAACTATGGCGATAAATCTTTCGGGGATGCTGGTAGTTGTCAAGTTAACGTTAACTGCGAGGAGGGACAAGACTGGCAGAAAGAGAAAAAAGCTGTAGCTCGCATAATTATTGAAGGTAGCTACTATTGTACAGGATCATTAGTAATCTCGACGAATCTTAATCGCGAACCATTTGTACTGACAGCAAATCATTGTATAAGACACTTAAACAAAGATGCCATTAATAACCCTCATCTAGACTATACTTTCTTTTATTGGAATTATGAAGCTCCTGGATGTGCTAACATTAGTGTAGAACCGTCCTATTACACTACACAAGGAGCAACAGCTATAGCAAACAATTTTACTTCAGATTTTGCTCTGCTTCAATTGACAGAAGACCCTAAAGAATTATCAAATTTCACACCTTATTATTTAGGTTGGGATAGGTCTGGTCAAAGTGGTCTTCCTGGGGTTGGTATTCATCATCCAAGAGGTGATGTCAAGAAAATATCAACTGTGTTGGCTCAACCAGAATCTTCCTACTGGCCATATCCTCCAATAGTTGCAGATTCTCATTGGAAAGTATCATGGAAAGCAACGCAAAATGGACATGGGACAACGGAGCCTGGTTCTTCTGGTTCACCATTATTTTCGGCAAATCATAAAGTAATAGGACAATTGCATGGAGGTAATTCAAGTTGTTATTATATTAATGAGGCGGACTGGTATGGCAAGTTCGATGTGTCATGGACAGGTAATGGTAATGACACTATTCAAAGACGATTGAATTATTGAAATCAGCAACTATCTGATAACATTTGTATTCCAAATAATGTTCAAGTTACAATTCAAAGTAATGTTGTGCAAAATAGTAACTGTCGTATAATTGTGGAATCTGGCGGAATACTTCTCATTGATGGCGGGGTGTTGAATGCGGATGTCGTACTCAAGTCAGGAGCAACTTTGCGGATAATAAACGATGGCACCGTTGAAACGCACAACGCTTTTGAGGCACAGTTAGGTTCAATCGTAGACATTGTGTATGGAAAGATAATATAATAGCATTGAAAAATTGTATTAATAATTTCTTTTTTGTATCTTTGCACACGCCAGACACTAATATATTATTGAAGTATGATGAAAGACAGAGTGATATTTGTATGGCTGATGACCATAATGTGCATATCGGTTATGGCCCAGACAGCAAACTTGGAGTACCGTCCTTTTGCAGAGAATGGAAAGGTGTGGGAAGCACAAGTAGGTGGTATCATGGAAAATCTCTATGGCAATCAAATTGATGGCGATACATTGATAAACGGAGAGAGTTGGATGAAAGTGTATAACTATGTTGGTTTCCCTGATTTCGGTAGTACCTACTATGCATCTATCCGCGATGTTGGCAATAAAGTATATGCTATTGCTAAGGGGAGCAAAAGGCCGCGCCTTCTCTACGACTTCAGTCTGAAGAAGGGTGATATTGTTAAGTGCGGAGTGGAGGGCAACGCCTTCGGCTGTCTGCTAGACAAAAATGAACAGCCCGATACTTTGCTGGGGTTTCCATTTGTGGCCTATTTGCGGGTGGAAAATGTTGATACCATTGAAGCGCGTGGACTGCTACATCGTCGTTTCATACTGACTATGCTAGATGCATATAGAGAGTTTTTTAGGAGTGAGGATGGCATCCTCATTGGCAACATCGTGTGGATAGAAGGTGTCGGCTCTGGAGCGGGACCCTTCTCTCCGTGGATGGTGCTTCCACCAAGGTATAGTTATTTACAGTCTTGTATGCTGGCCAGCATTACCCGTTCCAGATCCAATAGTCCTATTGTACCTTATGACCTACAAGGTCGCCGCCTGAAGCAGAAACCCACAAAGGGTGTGTATATACAGGACGGTCGTAAGCGGATTGTTAAGTAACATCTATGCGTAACTGATATGACAAACGAAGAAAAGAAGTTGCCTTGGGAGATTGACGTGGCGGTGCTACTGCTGTTCTTTAACCGTCCAGACTGTTTCCGTCAGGTTTTTGAACAGGTGAAAAGGGCACGGCCATCAAGGCTCTTCCTGTATCAGGACGGTCCTCGCGATGAAGGCGATATGGCTGGGATTGAGGCCTGCCGTGAGATTGCCTCCCATATCGACTGGGAGTGTGACGTGCGGCGTAACTACCTGACAGAGAACCAGGGCTGCGACCCCTCAGGCTTCCGCTCCCACAAGTGGGCCTTCTCGCTGGCCGACAAGGTAATCGTATTGGAGGACGACGTGGTGCCCTCATTGTCGTTCTTCAGGTTCTGCAAGGAGATGCTCGACCGCTACGAGTACGACCAGCGTGTGATGATGATAGGAGGCTTCAACATCGACGAGGTGACTGCCGACGTTGACGCGGACTATTTCTTCACCTCGGTATTCTCCGTCTGGGGCTGGGCTTCGTGGCGACGGGTGGCAGAGCTGTGGGACGAGAAATACTCCTTTATGCACGACCCCTATAACCTGCATCAGCTGAAAGCCCTCATCCGGCAGAGGCATCTGAGGCCTGACCTGCTGAAGATGTTCAAACGCCACAGCGAGTCGGGAGTGGAGTACTTCGAGACCATCTCGTGGGCGGCCATGCTTCTGAACTCCGGCCTGACCATCATGCCCACGAAGAACATGATCAACAACGTTGGCATCTCTGCCGACTCCACCCATTTCTCCAATACTTCACTGAAAACGACACCCCGTCAGTTAAGACGTATCTATACGATGAGACGCTTGGAAATGGAGTTCCCCCTGCACCACCCGGAGTTGATAACCGAGGATATCGGATACAAGGAACGTGCCTACAAGGTATTGGCGTGGGGCCATCCGCTCATCAAGTTCCGCTACTCTATCGAAGAGCTGCTACTGAACCTGCGATACGGCAACTTCCGCGTCATAGCTCAGGCTATCAAGAACCGAATCAAGAGAAACCGATGATGAAACAGTTGGATGTAGCATCCTATCGCCGGGTCAACGAGTCGTTCCGCAGACGGATGGTATGTCATGTGGGCATTGACAGCGGCTTCTTCGTAGAGCTTCAGTACATGGTGAACGCGATGCTCTATTGCTTAGCCCACCGTATCAGGTTCCAGATATATGCCGACGATGCCAACTACGGTACTGGCATAGGGTGGACGGAGTATTACCTGCCATTTTGCGATGAAGTCCATGATTCATTCCACCATAAGTACAATTTCCACTGGCCTCCGTCCTGGCATCAGGTGCTGAACCTATGTGTCAGCCAGAAGTCTCTTGGGCCTGTGGTATGGAAGCTGAAGTCCATCCTCAAGAACTGGGCCGGCCATCTGCTTTCATTCCGTGCATATAGGCAATATGTCTTGCTGTCGCAGGACGTCCCGCCCGTAGCCCGGCAGCATTACTGTGTCCCGGAGTTAGGCATCGACTGCGACTATACGGAAGCATTCGCCCTGGTATCGCGCATGGTCTGGCGTCTGCAGCCCGAGGTGCTGCGTCAGGAGATGGCCTGTAAGTCGGAGCTGTCCCTGCCTCCTGTCTTTGCTGGCGTACAGATCAGGGGAGGTGACAAGATTACCGAAACCCGTCTGGTAGATGGCAGGGCCATCATTCAGGAACTGAACCCTAACGATGGCGATTGTGTCTTCATCCTGACCGACGACTACAGCCAGTTCCTGAAAGCGAAGGCAGACTTTCCGCAGCTGAGGTTACTGACCCTTTGCAAGTCAGAGGAAAGGGGATATGATCTCAGGCAGTTCTCGCAGGTGGATCCGCAGAGCAAGAAGGCATCCATCATCCGTCTGATTATCTCCGTGGACCTACTGCTCCAGAGCCGTTCGTTTGCCGGCAGCATCATTACCGGCCCAAGCGTCTTTGTCATGCGGCTGAGGTATGACGACCCGTTGGTACAGGCCGTCGACTGTCCCAAGGACGAGCTGCCGTCAGCATTGCCGCTTCCCGTCTATGCCCGCTCCGTCGTATCAGCCAAGTATATTCAGGACGGGAAGAAAGTGGTGGCGAAATGAATAAAAAACTTCGTATGAAAACGTTTTCAAGACGCTTGACAACGTTTGTCAACCACTCAACAAATACGATATAGTAACTGAATAAACATAGAAGTGTATGAAGAAACAAATTCTTATACTCATGATGATGCTCCTGCCTTTGGCAGCGAGTGCAAAGTTTGTGGAGATTGATGGCATCTACTATGAATTGGTCTCAAAGGCCAAAGAGGCCGAAGTGTCAGCTCATACAAAAAAATACTCAGGCGATGTTATCATCCCCGCTTCCGTTACTTACGAAGGTGTGGAGTATAACGTGACAAGTATCGGGAAAAGTGCATTCTCTGGTAGCATTGACATGACCTCTATCACGATTCCCAGTAGTGTGAAGGCCATTAAAAATATGGCTTTCGCTAGCTGTAAGAGTCTGACAGCTGTTCATATCTCTGACTTGGAGGCTTGGTGCAGTATAGCGTTTAGCACTAGTGACTGTAATCCGCTTTATTATGCCCATCATCTTTTTCTCAATGGAGAAGAGATAAAAGATTTGGTCATACCCAATGGTGTGACGACCATCTTAGAATCGACTTTCAATAATTGTACCGGTCTGACTTCCGTCACCATTCCAAGCAGTGTGAAGAGCATAAAATATTGGGCTTTCGATCGATGTAGTGGTCTGACTGCCGTTCATATCTCAGATTTGACAGCATGGTGCAACATTACTTTTTATTCGAATCCACTTGCCCAGGCCCATCATCTTTTTCTCAATGGAGAAGAGATTAAGGATTTGGTGATTCCCAACGGCTTGACGAACATAAGAAAAAGCACATTCTCTGGCTGTAGCGGCTTAACTTCCATCACGATTCCCAATAGTGTAACGAGCATAGGGGAATGGGGATTCAGTGGCTGCACAGGTCTGACTTCCATTACGATTCCCAATAGTGTAACGAGCATTGACGAAAGTGCATTCAGTGGCTGCACAGGTCTGACATCGGTTACAATTCCAAACAGCGTAACAACCATCGGAAAACAGGCATTTTTCGAATGCAATGCTTTGCCCTCTATCACGATTCCCGGGAGTGTGACGAGTATAGAAGAATCTGCTTTCTATGCTTGTTTAAGACTGAATTCTGTCACGATTTCAGATGGTGTGAAAAGCATTGGAAAAGAAGCGTTTGCTCATTGTAGCTTGACCTCCATTGCGATTCCTAGTAGCATAACGAGCATTGGCGAGGATGCATTCTCTCATTGTAGTGAGCTGACCTCCGTTCACATTACGGATTTAGAGGCATGGTGCAATATTTTCTTTTATAGCGGCTATTGCTCCAATCCGCTTTATTATGCCCATCGTCTGTTCCTAAATGGAGAAGAGATAAAAGATTTGGTGATTCCGAATAGCATGACGAGCATTGGGGCTTCGGCTTTCTATTGTTGCAACAGCCTGACCTCAGTCACTATTCCTGGTAGCGTGACGACGATTGGAGGGAGCGCTTTCCGTAATTGCGAAAACCTGACCACCGTTGACATTCAGGACGGCGTGACGACAATTGGGAGTTATGCTTTCTTGGGTTGTACTGATTTGGACTCCATCGCGATACCGAGTAGTGTGACAAGCATAGGAGCAGGAGCCTTCATTGAATGTAGGTGCCTGACCTCTATCACATTACCCAACAGCGTGAAAACCATTGAAGGTTATGTTTTCGAAAGCTGCGAACGTCTAACCAGCGTAACTATCGGTAGCGAAATAGAACAGGTTGAAGCCGGGATCTTTAAGGAATGCTATGCATTGAAAGATGTGTATTGTTATACAGAGACTGTGCCTTCAACCCACTACAACGCTTTCCATCGTTCCCCCTATAGAAGCGCCACGCTGCATGTGCCTTATGCATCTATTAAGGCTTACAAGGCGGCAGAATCTTGGAAGGACTTTGGGAGCATTGTTCCGTTGGATGACGTGGACGGAGTGGTCAGCGTACATAAAGATTGTTCTGACACTACTCAAAGATACGACCTCCAAGGCCGCCGCCTGATGCAGAAGCCTGCGAAGGGGGTGTATATCCAAAACGGAAAGAAGTATGTGATGAAATAAAAAAGGAAAGACAAGAAAAGCCATGAGTCCATAAAAAGCCGCAAATAATTAGGGAGTTTCAAAGAATTGGAGACATTGAACTCCGTTCAAGGTAGGCTGCATCTTGAAAATACAAATAAATCTCATTTTATTTGGTATTTCGCACGATTTGTACTACCTTTGCACTCAAGAGCTATGACAAGCTTCCTGTAACAGCCCTATCGAAATCCCAATTCATCTGGCAGAACTCGCAGGAAAGGATGTCATGTCGGCTCACGCATGCCATAAAGGAAGCGTGGGCTTTTTGGCATAACATCTGCGAGTTGGGATGGGACCCAGATAGGGCTGGTGTATGCCAAGGTAACAAGTCCACGTCTTCCGTTTTCTCATCTTTCGCCTCACGGCGTATCTATATGTCATCAGTATCAATAACAAGAAAACGAAAACGTGAATATGAATCACAATGAAGAAGTCCCAGACTTTCTGGGCGGACTTGGCGACATGCTGCCCGCCGATGTCCTGAAGAAGGTGATCGAACTGCTGGAGCAACTGCGCCGCGCAGACAAAGATCACCAAGGCAGCAAAATAGAATTAGTATATGTCGCCCCTGGGGCGCAGCACGTAGAGTCACAGGTAAATATTGGAGCCTTTCCCAAAGGGAGAAAGAAGGGAACTGAAGAGTTTTTTAATGAATGCACGCCCCTCTCGGCCTTGTTTCGGGATAATCACCACAAAGAACTGAGAAAGGTCATTGAATCGTGGCGCCCGTACCTTGTCGATGATAATCCAGACATTGATGTCCTCACCATGAGCAACTTTGAGTTCGATAAGGATCGGATTTATTCGAATAAGGTCTATCGTGACTTGTGCGAACTTGACGCGCTTGGTGCCTTGCAAGTTTCGTTAAGTCAGTTGGCCAGTTATCTTTCTGCCCATTCCAACCTGAGTCGTAGTTATTCAACGCTCTATCAACAGCTGAAATACTATCGCAGCGAGTCAGAATAGGGGTTGACGTCAATAGCCAGCGAAATCCGTCATCAATCAAGGGTTTTCGCTGGCTATTGACATGTCGTGCTATTCCGTAAAGAGGTCATCGCCTGCTATTTGTGCTTGTATCTCGTCCGAGAAAGCATTGCGAACGATGCCTTGCGCACTGACAAAGGTCAAGTGAATCGCTTTCTCTGTGCTGGTTTCCTCTTTAAAGCGAACCAGCTTGTTACGCATGGCAGCATCGTCAGCAGCATCTATTTTATAAGGAGCCTTTGTGAATTTCATTTCGCAGAGGTTAATGACCCCATCGCTACGATCTATCAGCAAATCTATCTGTGCTCCTTTCTTGCCGTCCTCATGAGCTGCTCTCCACGCATATTCGCTACTGACAACGCCCGTTACGCCCAGTTTTGCCTTGATCTGGCGACTATGAAGCAGGCATACTCGTTCAAAAGCTAATCCGCACCAACTATTATACGCGCCTGTATCAAGGTTCTTACTCCAGAAGTGTTCGTCATTGACGGGATTGTTGGCAATGAATTGGAAATAAAATAATGTATAGCAGTCCGTCAATTGGAACAGGGCTCCTTTAGTCTTCATACCAATATGGTTGTAGCGGCGAATAAATCCACAGCTCTCTAAATCCTCAAGCACCTCTGTCAGTTTCCCGTTTTCCGGCAATTGGCTCTCCTGGACTATCTCTGCGCGGGTTAGCCCCATTCTCTTCTTGCCCAATGCTTCTATCACAGAGAGATATTTCTCCGGATGGTGGAAAAGTGAAGCATATAGCTCGGAATATTCTCCCCGCAGTTCACCGTCTTTCGAGAAGAACAGACGGTCGATGTTCAAGGCTAAGCTTTTCTCACGGTCTAACAATGACCAGTAGTAAGGAATGCCCCCCAACACCATATACCCTTCCATCAGTTGACGTCGGTTCATGCCTAAATGCTGTTGTTGGGCATAGTGCTCGCACTCATAGAGTGTGAACGGCTGCAAATGTATACGACAGGTCACGCGATTGTGCAGTCCTTGCTTGTTTTTCAGCAGTTTTCTGGTAATCCATGATGTTGCTGAACCGCAAACGATAAGCAGTATATCCTTACGGGCAGAAACAAAACCATTCCAGAAGTGTTCCAGTGCCGACAGGAAACTTGATTTGGGAGCGTCCATCCAAGGCATTTCATCAATGAACACCACTTTCCTCTTTGCCCTTGACTGGCTAATCAGTGCTGCCAGCATGTCGAATGCTTCCAGCCAGTTAACAGGCAGTGGCGCCCGTTTGTACCCCTGACTACGCAACGATATCTGGAAGTTTTGCAGTTGTTGGCGGGTGTTTTTATTCGCCAGCCCGACATGTTGGAACATGAACTTATAATCAAAGGTCTCCCTGATGAGGAACGTTTTCCCTACTCGTCTCCTGCCATAGACAACGACAAACTCCGAATGATCTGATTCATAGGCTTTGCGCAGCCTCTTTTGTTCTTCTTCTCTTCCTATCATCATGATGAATCAACGATTTGAGTGCAAAGATAATCATTTTATGTCAATAATCAGCGAAATCTGTTCGTTTTTTATAGATTTCGCTGATTATTGGCAGAAAACTATACCAATGGTATACTTCTTAGACCTCTTTTTTCATACAACTCAATGAATCATTTCTTATCTTTGCTGCTGAAATCTAATCTTTGCCTTTATGGAAGTATCATTATTACAGCACAACAGAGATGTGAGTCCGCAGGGGATGGACATCGGGAGGATCGTGGAGATGGTCAGAGGTGACCAGTGGCCGCCGGGTTACCAGCCGGTGCTGCTGGTGCAGGGCGTCTTCGAGGGGGGCACACGACAGCAGGACCTGACACGGCTCTCGGGACTATCGGCGGCGGTGTTCAAAATGACTAACCCAGGAGTGGAGGGTAGCAGCCTGGCGGAGCTCCGTGAGGAGGCACGTGCCGACCCGCACACGCTGCTGCTCTATACCGTGGCCGACAGTCTGGTCATCGTCTATCCCTACGAGCTTGACGTGGGCTATGAGGTGTACCTGCAGCGTCAGTTCTACCAGAAGGCGTTCCTTTATGGTAACGACTACTATGAGTGCCTGTTAGGGATGCCGGCCGTGCGCAAGGGTAAGGATGCGGGCAGGCGCTGCCCATTAGGACATGACGCGGAGGCCTACTATAACCCGCAGGCTGAGCCCTTCCTGAGCTGGGAGATCAAGGAGGGCTGCCGCCGGCAGTCGAGCCAGCCGAGGAGCAGCGAGGGACTGCGCGAGCGCAAGCCGAACTACAAGGAGGTATATATGAGCCTTGGCGAGATCGAGGAGTGGCTGGAGAAGAACATCGAGCTGCGCCACAACGTCATCACCATGCGCAAGGAATACCGCTGGCTCACTCCCGGCGGTGGGGAATGGGAGAACTTCGACGACAGTGCCTTCAACGACGTGTGGCGGCGGCTGGAGAAAATCAAGCCGACGAGGGACGAGCACCTGCGCAAGACCATCGACTCCAGCTTCGTTGCCGACTTCGACCCCTTCCGCGACTACCTCGAAAGCCTGCCCCCGTGGGATGGCGGCGACTATATCCGCGCCCTGGCCCTTGGCGTCACGGTGGCCGGCGACTTCGACGAGTGGTGCCGCTTCGTGGAGTGCCTGCGCAAGTGGCTGGTGGCGATGGTGGCGGGATGGCTGGACCCGGAGACGGTGAACCACGAGGTGCTGGTGTTCATCGGCCGCCAGGGCATCTACAAGACCACGTGGATGAACGCGCTGCTGCCGCCGCCTCTGCGCAGCTACTTCTGCACGCAGGCCGGCGTTGGCGACAACCCCAAGGACGAGGAGCTGGCGCTGACGCAGTATGCGCTGATCAGCTGTGAGGAGCTCGACACGATGACGACGCGCGAGATGAACAAGATGAAGCGTGCCGTCACCCTGTCGCATGTCAACGTACGCCCTCCGTTCGGCCGCTATACCGTCCACCGCAAGCACATCGCCTCGTTCTGCGGCACGGGCAACAACGAGAAGTTCCTGAACGACCCCACGGGGACGCGCCGCTGGCTGGCCTTCAAGGTGGAGAACATCGAGTCGCCGCTGACGCTGCCCTTTGACTATGAGGGCATCTACAGCCAGGCCTACCACCTCTACCGCCACGGCTTCGAGTACTGGTTCTCGGGCGACGAGACGGCCGCCATCGACCTGTACAACAGCCGCTTCAAGGTGGCCAACCTGGAGCGTCAGTTAGTGTATCGCTACTACCGGTTGCCCACTGGTGCCGACACGGGCGAGTTCGTCGACGTGGGAACGGCCATGCACTTGTTTGGTGGCAATATGGTGTCGAAGCTGCGCAAGGAGGCAGTCGACCAGGCCTTCATCGACCTGGGTTTCAAGGCTACGGTGGTCGACGGCATGCCAGGCTACCTCGCCGTGCGTCGTCTACCCGAGGAACTCAATGCCTTAGGGCGCCAGATGGCAGAGCGTGGAAAGCAGGAACCGGAGATTCCGGATCATTTCTGAAAACTTTTCTCCCGCGTACGTACGTGAACTCGAAAACTCAGAACAGTTCCTGTACGTACGCGGGAGAAAGTTAAGAAGTTAAGAAGTAAAGAAGTTAAAGTATGAAAGCAATGACAAGACAACAAATCGCGTGGTATGCTGGAGTCTCAGTGAAGACCCTCAGAAGCTGGTGTAAACCCTATCGAAAGGAACTTGAAGCCTTAGGGCTTCAGCCTGGCATGGTCATCCTTCCTCCCAACATCGTGCAATGGATCTGCGATAAGTTCTGCATCGATATAGAACCTTAGACGTCCTTCTTAGGCATTCTACGTCCTTCGAGTACCTTACGCGGAAAGTGATACTCCAAAATGTAGTACCTTTGCACATGTCATCAAGATGCATCTATCAACTGGGCCACTTGGCAGTGCTAACTCGGCCACTTAGCATGACTAACTCACCCAGTTTGTGAAGATTGACACAAGAGAACAAAATTACTAATTAAAAATTACTCATTAAAGATTATGGCAGTAGCAAATGAAATTCCCATGCTTGTAGACCTCTACAAGAACAACAACACCGAGTCGAAGGGTTATGGTATGTACTACCCTCGCATCTTCAAGCGCAGCGGACTGAACCTGAAGGGGTTCGCCAAGCACATCTCCGAGCACGGTTCGCTGGTGAAGTACGACCTGGCAGTGCTGGTGCTGCAGAACATCATCAGCTGTCTGCGTGAGATGATGACA